>CAUDRD010000048.1 GCA_958451705.1 uncultured Oscillospiraceae bacterium | reverse complement strand
GGTACAGATAAGTCCCAGAAGACGTCCGGCGTCATTTATTTTTGTAGGACCCACAGGTGTCGGAAAAACTGAGCTGGTTAAACGCTTGGCCGCTGAGCTTTTTGAAACGCCGGAAACTCTTATCAGACTCGATATGTCTGAGTTTATGGAAAAGCACAGTGTTTCGAGAATTATCGGTTCACCTCCAGGATATGTAGGCTATGATGAAGCGGGACAGCTTACGGAAAAGGTTCGCCGCAAGCCCTATTCAGTTTTGCTTTTCGATGAGATTGAAAAGGCTCATCCAGATGTTATGAACATCCTTCTTCAGATTCTTGATGAGGGACGTATAACAGATGCACAGGGTAGAACGGTAAACTTTGAAAATACAGTAATTATAATGACCTCAAATGCCGGAAGCGAAAATAGAGAAGGTGCGCTGGGATTTGGCAAAACCGCTGCTAATGCTTCAAAGGAAAAAGCGATGAAAGCCCTTTCCGAATTCCTTCGCCCTGAGTTCATCGGACGTGTTGACGAGGTTGTAGTTTTTAATCCTCTTACACGCAGTGACTATGAAAAAATTGCAACTCTTCTTCTTTCAGAACTTTCCGAGCCCCTTAAAGATAAAGGTATAGCTTTTGCCTGGGAAAACGGTGTAGAAGCAATTCTCGCAAAGCAGGCTGACGGAGCAGCAAGAGGAGCGAGAGAACTTAGAAATATCATCCGCAGAAAAATTGAAGATAGAATTGCTTCAATTATTGTAGAGCACTATGATTCACCTTTAAAGGCTATTACAGTTTCAGCAGATGAAGATTTGACAATTACAGCAGTGTAAAAGTAAAAGGCGGCAGCAACAAGCTGTCGTCTTTTCTTTTAAAAAATATTTCTCAATGATATTTCTTCCTCTTCTTTTATATAAGCTGCCTTGGACTTTAATTCAATACAATACTCTTTATAATCGTCAGCGTTGTTGTTTTCTGCAAAAAATATAAGTTTTTCTATAATTTCATCCATGTTTTCTGTCTCTTGGTGAGGAGTTATTGCGGAAAGCACGGATTCTTTTTTTGTCCATATTATTTTTATTTTTTGCGCTGTTAAAAGCATTTGTTCACTGTTATTTTCTTCTGCAAATATTAGCGCACTGTCAGATAAAGAAATTATATCTTCAGTTGTATTATTTAGAAAGCGATAGCTTATACTGCATATTGTAATTACCGCTATAAGCAATACCACTGCTATTATGGTTCTTTTCAAATTTTCGGATCCCTTCTTACTATATTGATTTTTCCGTTTTTATCTGCCGTCATCAGCATTATATCCTCTATTTTAAGAGATTTCTTTTTTACTATTTTAAGGAGCTGTTCTTCTGTTAAATTGCATTCCTTAAATGCAGCTCTCCTGATTTCACCGTCCGATATAACTGTGCAGGCCATTCCACGGTCAGGAGGATTAACGTTGAGCATCTCTGCTGTAACGGTTTGCTTTTCCGGCTTTAAAAGCACACTTAACGAGCCGTTTGTTTCAACAATTGCATATTGAACATCCGAAACGTCAAAAACGTCCTTCTGCCTTAAAGCTTCCGTCAAGTCATCAATTGTTATCCGCAGCCTTTTAAGCTGCTTTTGATCGATGGTTCCGTCACGGATTACAATTATTGAATTACCTTCAACTGCTGTGCGAAGCTTCATAATTTTTAGGCTTGCCGCTGAAAGCAGTATCTCTAAGGACACAAGAAGCAATACTGCAATAATACTGCTGAGTAATGGCAGAGAATTATCCTGCATGGGAACGGTGACAATTTCAGAAATTAAAATTGTTATTACAAATTCGGCAGGCTGTAATTGTCCGATTTGCCTTTTGCCCATTAATTTAACCATAAGTATTACAAAAATATACAGAATAGCGGCTCTTATAAGGGTTATCGTCAAACGAATCGACCTCCCGGTATAAGGAATAATTTTATTATGTAAAAAATATCCGTGCTTATTCTTTTTCAATCATGAAAGAGGAATAAATTGTATAAAAAAAGCAATAACAACATTAGTAAAAGCCGGAAGGTGAAGTAATGTTTAATTTTTTGAAAAAAGCCATAAATGAAAAATATGCGCCTGTGACTGCTGCTGACCAAACTCCTGAGGTACCGATTAGCTGTTCTTTGAAAGAGAACTTATCATATCTGAAAACCAAATTCGGCGGTAGCTTTGATTTGCTTGTAAGAGAAGTTAAAATTGGCGAAAATGACGCAGCGTTTATTGTCTGCGACGGTATGTGCGACAACTTGTTTTTGTCTCAAAGTGTTATTTGGCCTATATTAAATTCTAAAAAAATATGTGGGACTCCAGAAGAGCAAATAGAGATTATAAAGACCGTTGTAATAACCGATATAGAAAAAATACAGACTGACAGTATGCCTAAAGTTATCTCAGCCCTGACTTCCGGGTTTATTGTGGTTATGATAGACGGCTCAAATAAGGTAGCGACTTTCGGCGTTCAGGGTTATCCTATGAGGAGCATAGATGAACCTTCAACAGAAGTGCAGGAGAGAGGTTCAAGGGAAGGTTTTGTAGAGAATTTTAAAATGAATGCAAGCCTTGTACGCAGAAGGCTGCAAACACCTGACGCAAGAATAGAAATGATACAGATGGGTAAGGCCTCTTCAACAAGAGTCTGTATTTGTTACATGAATGACAGAGTTGATAAAAAAATTCTTGAAAATGTAAAGAAGAGACTTAGTGCAGCAAAGTTTGACACGGTGTTTGAATCGGGATATATCCAGCCGTATCTCGACCAGAAAGGACTTTCATTTTTCAGCGGTGTAGGAGTTACTGAAAGACCGGACGTCTTCTGTGCGAAGCTTACGGAAGGACGAATAGGAATACTTGTTGACGGTACTCCCTTTGCTTTGATAGTGCCTTATCTGTTCATTGAAAATTTTCATTCCTTCGACGACTATGCAAACAGGCCTTATTATGCGCTTTTTATAAGATTGCTTAAAATTATCTCTTTTTTTCTCAGTGTATTTACGCCGGGAATCTACGTTGCGGTGGCAACTTTCAGTCAGGAACTTTTACCTAAAACTCTGCTGTTTGATATTATTTCTTCCCACGCTAAAACGCCTTTTCCAATATTATTGGAGGCCGTGATTATCCATATAATTTTTGAAGTGATGCGTGAAGCGGGACTCAGGCTTCCAAAATCAATAGGACACGCAGCAAGCATTGTGGGCGGACTTGTAATAGGTGAAGCGGCTGTATCTGCGGGACTGATTGCGCCGCCTATGCTTATAGTTGTCGCTTTAACGGCAATAACTTCATTTGTCGTTCCGAATCTTTATGAACCGATGGCGGTTTTACGTTTAATTTTCATTTTTGTCGGTGGAATAATGGGTCTTTACGGAATAGGGGCAGTATGCCTTTTAATTCTGTTTAATATGTGCAGGATAAATCCTTACGGAATACCCTTTATGTCTCCGCTTTCTCCCTTTGAAACTGCTGCAATAAGAGATACAGTTTTAAGACTTGGCTGGAAACAGCTGAGCAGAAGAAAAATGAAAATACAAGATTTGAACGGAGAAAGGCGTGAAAAAGTTTAATGGAAGGTTTAAAAAACCTATCACCACAAAAAGAGAAAGTAAATGTAAATCATTTTCTCTCTGCTATGGTACTCAGCCGACTTAGTTCTATTCTCCTTTTTACCCCTATAACCGGTTTTGGTATTTCTGCTTCCGACAGGATAATAGGCGAAGCGGCAGCAACTTTAATTATAATGCTTATATCTGTGCCTATTTATAAAGCGTATCAGAAGCAAAAAACAGCTCCCGTTACTGGATCTACAGGAGGAAAAATACTGTCAGGAATTTTAATCGTGTATTTTGCTTTGTGGCTTATACTTGGCGGAGCAATTTTTTCGTATTTTGCCTCGACTCAGCTTCTTGAAGGCGATATCTCTCAGTCTTTTTTTATTCTTACAGCAATAATAGCAATCTACGGCTCTTATGTAGGGGCGCAGTCTCTGGGCAGATGTTCTTTTTTGCTTTTTGCAGCTTCTGCCGTAGGAATTATTGTTATGCTAATACTTTCAATGGGAAATTTTACTCAGTATAATTTAACCCCTGCTTTTCAAAGCAGAACTTTTTCAATAATAGAATATACAGCTTTTTCTGTGGTTTCATCAACGGAAATTATCGCCGGATGTTTTATAGCGGGAGAAACGGAAATTTTTAAAGGAAGAAATATAAGAGTTTGGTATGGGCTCTCTCTATTTTTTTCTTTCGTTTTGCCACTTTTTTCTGCGGGACTTTTTGGAGATCTTGCAAATTCTCTTCCTTTCCCTGTCTTTAAAATAACCTCAGCGGGTAATTACATTTTGTTTTCACGTTTAGATGCTGTTTTTTCGTTTATATGGATATCAGCTTTTTGCGTTAAGCTTACATTGATTTTCTACTCTATGAAAATATGTTTAAGTAAAATCTTTAAAAAAAACAATATTTTTATATCTTTAATTTTACCTGTAGCAGGTTTAGTTTTGCTAAGTCTGTTTTTTGCAACAAGAATATCTATAATACCGGATAAAATCATTTTGCTCATATTATTTATATCGTTTCTTGCAGCTTTGACAGCGGTATCACTTCCGATAATCAGGAGGAAAAAATGATAATGAAAAAGATAATTTTGTCTATGCTGGTTTTTGTTTTTTTGCTGTTTACTTTTTCTGGATGCCGTTTTATAAAAAGCGATATAAGTAAAATGAATGTTATTCTGGCAATAGGAATTGACGGAAAAGCCTATGATTACAATATATCGGTTCGTGTTTTTGAAGCGTCTTCAACAGAGGAAGCAAAAGATGCCAAAACGACTGTATATCATGCCTCCGGTAAAACAGTGTCTGAGGCAGTTAACGGGCTGACTTCAGCAATCGGAAATAATCCCTTATTATCACAAAGCTCAGTTATAATAATAGGGAAAGAGACCGCTCAAAACGGAATAAAGGAAATTCTCGAATATTTTATATCTGATGACTACATCGGCCCCAGTGCTGCGGTGGTAGTAAGTGTGGAAAATGCAGAAAAAATTATACTTGCCGATGAGCTGGAAAATTTTCTTCCTACTGATAGGTTTACAAATATGATAAGAGCCTCCTGGGAAAACGGAACCGGAGTCAACACGAAATTTGCAGAGGCTATTGTAAAGTGTGAGAACAGATTTTCCGATTTTACGCTTCCTGTAATAGAGTTCGATTCATCAAAGCATATTGTTACAAAATCTGCTGCGGTTTTTAGAAATGATGTGCTTACTGGAATAATAAACGAGGATATAATCAAAGGCCTTTTGTTTTTAAGCAATAATATTAAAGGCGGATATTTGTCAGTAGAGGATGCAGGGGGAGAAGAAGCTTCTCTCGAAATAGTAAAATCTTCGTCGATAATACAGACTGATATGGATAACGGGAAAATTATACTGAACATTAAAATCACAACTCAGCTCAGCGTAACGGAGTTCAGAAACGGAAAATTCTCCGATGAGACAGTTGATAAACTCAATGAGGATTTAAGCAAAAAAATAAAATCACTCTCCGAAAACTCATACAAGAAGGTAATTAAAGAAAACTCAAGTGATCCTATCAATATAGGCAGAAGGCTTTATATTGACCGAAAGATTTCTTCATCTGTAACAGAAGAAAATTTCAGAAAAATGCTTTCCCAGTCTCAGGTTAACATTGAAGTCGATGCAAAAATATCACGTTCAGGTCTTTTCTAAAAAATAAACTCCGGCATACAGGATCTTCTGTTTGCCGGAGCAGTATTAATTTTATGATGAAAATTTTTGAGACTGTTTAACCGCCATTGCGTCGCATCTCTCGTTTTCAGGATGTCCGGCGTGTCCCTTTATCCATGAAAACTCGTAATCATGGCGTTCAAGCTGATTTAAAAGCTCTTCCCAAAGCTCTTTGTTTTGAGCAGGTTTTTTATCGCTCTTTATCCAGTTGTTGCTGCGCCATTTTTCAGCCCAGCCCTTTGTGATTCCGTTGACAACATATTGCGAATCGGTAATTATTTTTACTTTACAGGGTCTGTTAAGGGCTTTTAATCCTTCAATAACGGCGGTTAGCTCCATTCGGTTATTGGTGGTTTCCTTTTCGCCTCCCGAAAGCTCTTTTTCGTACTTTCCGCACCTGAGAATTGTGCCCCATCCACCGGGACCCGGATTTCCGGAGCAGGCACCGTCTGTAAAAATTTCTACATAAGTTAGAGGTTTATCCATATATAATTTACTCCGTTTCTGTTAATAAACACATTTTACCATTATTTTAGTGCCGTAACAACATATATTTTGTCATAACAGGTTTAAACATTTTTCTCCTGTCAATAATATTTACAAAAGTATTTAATTGGAGGAAAAGCGGATGAAAGCGGTAATTATGGCAGGCGGTGAGGGCTCAAGACTCAGACCTCTTACGTGCGATACGCCGAAGCCTCTGGCTGAGGTTTGCGGTAAGCCTGTTATCAAACATATAACGGAGCTTTTGGAAAGCTGTGGAGTTGATGAAGCGAGCGTCACTCTGCATTATTTACCCAATATGGTAAAAGAGTATTTCGAAGATGTAAAACTCAGAATGAAGCTTAATTTTGTATTAGAAGATAAACCTCTCGGCACAGCCGGAAGCGTGAAAAATGCAGCAAAAGATTTTGATGAGCCGTTTGTTGTAATAAGCGGCGACGCTATGTGCAGTTTCAGGCTTGATAAAATTATGGAGTATCATATTTCTCAAAAAGCTGCTGTGACAATTGCTGTGAGCAATGTTAGTGATCCGAGAGAGTACGGTCTTGTAAAATATGACGAGAAAGGGTTTGTCACAGGTTTTTCCGAAAAGCCGGGATGGGAGCAAGCAGTGTGCAGCACGGCTAATACGGGTATATATATTATAAATCCCGAAGTTCTCGAACTGATACCTGATAATGAAAAATACGACTTTGCCGCGGAATTATTTCCTAAAATGCTTAATCTGTCATTGCCTATTGCTGCATACA
This sequence comes from uncultured Oscillospiraceae bacterium, assembly GCA_958451705.1. Lineage (GTDB taxonomy): Bacteria > Bacillota > Clostridia > Oscillospirales > Acutalibacteraceae > UMGS263. The sequence continues at coordinate 2,252 of CAUDRD010000048.1, read as the reverse complement.
GAGCAGACGGATATTGGTGCGATATTGGAGATATCGGAGAATATCTGCGCTGCCAGAGAGACGTTCTCGAACTCAGAGCAGGAAACCTATCGGAGTTAAAGCTTGCTCAGGGAATATACTCAAAGGGTGTTTTATATCAAACCGATTACCATATAATACCTCCAGTATATATAGGTGAAAAGGTTGAAATAGGCTCAGGTGCAGTTATCGGTCCACACAGCGTTATAGGTGACGGATGCTGTATAGGTGAAAACGCTAAAGTCAGGGGAAGTGTACTTTTAAACGATGCCTATGTAGGAAAAAACTGTGTTGTAAACTCAGCTCTTGTGTGCAGAGGTGCTTCTGTAAAAGAGGATGCACAGATGTATGAGGGGAGTGTTTTGGGATTTGGTTCAGTTCTTGGAAAAGGAGCGGTTATAGATAAAAACGTACTTGTCTGGCCTGAGAAAACAATTGGTGAATATACTTGTGTAAGAGAAAACGTTAAAGAAAAAAATGTACGAAGAGAACTGTTTGACGATAACGGAATATACGGTATTTCCGGAGTTGAGCTTACGGCTGAAAGCTGTGCAAGACTTGGAAGTGCAATAGGCAGCGTTTCCTCAGGAGAGAGAGTTGGTATAGCCTGCGATGACAGCCAGCTTGCTAAAAGCATTAAAACCGCTGTATCATCGGGGTTAATGTTCTGTGGAAGTCATATCTGGACTTTTGAAGGAGCTTTTGAGGCACAGCTCGATTTCTTTACCTCTTTCTGCGGCTTGGAAATGGGCATTTATGTGTCGGACAGTGGAATTAAAATTAAGGGGAAAGGTGGATTGCCGGTTAAAAGAAGCGTGCAAAGAGAAATAGAAAAGCGTTACTCAAAGGGAGATTTTATCCGCTGTACAGGTATTAAGAGCCGTGGAGCTGCCGATATGAGCAGTATTCAGATGATATACCACCGTGAGTTGTGCAAACAAGCTTTAAACGGTCTTGATGGCATAGCAGTTACAGTTAAAAGCGAAACTGAAACCATTGAGAGAACAATGGAAGAATGTCTAGAAAAACTTGGTGCAGAAAAAGGCAGAGATATGGTTTTTGAAATTGAAAAAAGCGGCCGTAATGTTACTCTTTTTGACAAAAGCGCCGGTAAGGTGTCTTATGAAAATCTTTTGGCTGTCTGCTGTGCCGGAGAGGCAGAAAAGGGGCATGATCTTTCTCTTCCATTTGATGCCCCGGAATTTCTCGATGAAATTGCATCCGCCTACGGTGTAAAAGTATATAGGTATTTAGATTGCAGCGGAAACGACAACGATGACGACGCCCATAAAATTACCCTTAAACAAATTTGGGTAAGGGACGCTCTGTTTCTCATTGTAAAAGTTTTATCTCAGATGAAAGAAAAAGGATGTGGTATAGCAGAATTACTCAATTTGTTTCCTGATGTATATGTTGAAAAACGCACTGTAAAAATTCAAATAAAGCCCTCTGAGCTTGCCGATACTTTTTCAAAAGAACAAGACTTTTTTAGCTACGAGAGAGAAGGCTTTTCCTTAAGAAGAAACGGCGGTGTAGTTAGGGTTATTCCGTCAAGAATGGGAGACAGCATACGAATAATTTCCGAGTCAAACAGGGAGGAAACCGCAAAAGAATTTTGTGATTCAATAGAGAATGTGCTGAAAGGTGTTTCCCTTGACAACGGTTATTATACAGAGTAAAATATAACCACAGTAAGCAAGGTGTCCGTCTCAGACTAAAGTTTTGCTGGGACGGACATATCGGTTTTTGAGTATTCCTTTTATGTGTCCGGGTTTAATACTTACTAAGGCAGGTTGAAATATACATCTGCTTAAAATGTTGTTTATTGTTCCCGCCTGCGGTTTAAAGCATGACGGGTTTTCGTGTTGTACGTTAAAAAATGAAATTTAATAGAGGAGTGGATTTAATGGCAAATAAGAAACCGGAAATTATTGATGCCTCAGTGAGAGGCAAAAAGCCAGCATATCGAGAGAGAAAATATTTTTCTACATCTAAAAATAAGAAAACATCAAAACCTGAAAAGGCAAAGTTACCTGTAAGTATATCTTTCCTCGGTGGACTTAACGAAGTTGGAAAGAATATGACTCTTTACGAATATAAAAACGATATGTTCCTTGTTGATTGCGGCCTTTCATTTCCAGACCAGGATATGCCCGGAGTCGATTTGGTAATACCTGATTTTACCTATGTGGAAAGAAATGCTGATAAAATCAAGGGAGTAGTAATTACTCACG
>CAUDRD010000047.1 GCA_958451705.1 uncultured Oscillospiraceae bacterium | reverse complement strand
TATAAATAGTTTATTTTCGATAAACTTCGATGTAAATTTATGCAGTTTTATAAAGAAAAATGTTATAAGGAGAGTAAGGATTTGATATTTTTATATCTGTGTTTTGAAAGACTCAGAGTTAGTGCAACTCTACATTTTTAAAGCCATTGGTTCTTCTGCAAACCAATGGCTTTCTCTATTTTATACTTAAGATTAAATTAAAATATTTACTTTTCTATTTTTATTCCGCAGGGATGTGTAGGCTCTTCATCGTACGCTTTATCCCCGGCAATATATTCATAATATCTGAAACCACCGGACAGATTGCTGCAGTCGAAGCCGTTTTGAGTGAGAATACGGCAAGCGATATAGCTTCTAAGGCCGCTAAAGCAGTTTACATAAATCTTTTTGGATTTATCAAGCTCATTTAATCTCTCACGGAGACTGTCAAGAGGGATATTTACAGAGCCGGGGATTCTTCCCCTTCTGTACTCTCCCGCTGTTCTTGTATCGAGCAGGATTACGGAATCATCGCCTATAAGCTTTTCTACGTCATGCCAGTGATGCTGTTTTACAAGGCCTGAGCGGAGATTTTCAATAACGTATCCCACCATATTTACCGGATCTTTTGCAGATGAGAAGGGCGGTGCATATGAAAGCTCCAGCTCTTCAAGATCAGCTGAGGTCATGCCGCCTCTGATTGCCGCCGCCATAACGTCTATACGTTTATCGACGCCGTCAAAGCCTACAATCTGTGCCCCTAAAATCTTGCCAGTTGACGGAACATAGACTGTTTTAATTGTCATATCAGTTGCTCCGGGATAGTATGTGGCGTGGGATGCAGAATAAGTAACTGCCTTATCGTACTCTAAGCCCAAAGCTGAAGCTGTTTTTTCATTTATACCTGTAGACGCAACAGTCATATCGAAAAGCTTAATGACCGATGAACCCTGTCCGCCAGTATATTTACTCTTAATGCCGCAGATATTATCCGCCGCAATTCTGCCCTGTTTATTGGCGGGACCTGCAAGGGAGATAAGTGCGTCCTCGCCTGTTACAAAATTCTTAATCTGTACAGCGTCGCCAACGGCGTAAATATCCGGCACGGAGGTTTCCATATGTTCGTTTACAACTATAGCTTTTTTTATGCCAAGTTTAAGTCCCGCTTTTTCCGCCAAATGGGTTTCGGGTACAACGCCTACAGCCATTATAACAAGGTCTACAGTGACGCTTTCTGAGTTTTCAACTGTTACCTCTATTTTTCCGTTATCCTCCTTAAAGCCGCTGACGGATTTATTAAGTCTTAAATCAAGGCCCTTACTGCGAAGATAGGAATTAACCCCGCTTGCAATATCATAGTCGAGGTTTGGCATTACATGGGGACTGTTCTGAAAGAGAGTTGTCTTAACGCCGCAGTGCATAAGATTTTCCGCAGCCTCAAGACCTATAAAGCCGCCGCCGATTACCGCCGCTGTTTCGGGATTGTGTTCTTCCAAATAATCTCTTATTCTGAAAACATCCTCAACGGTGCGAAGTGTCATGATTTTCTCATTGTCGGCTCCAGGAAGAGGAAGCTGAACGGCTTTGGCTCCGGGAGAAAGAATCAGCTTATCGTAGCTTTCTTCATATTCGCTCATATCTTCAAGACGGCGAACAGTGACGGTCTTTTTTTCAGGATTTATTGCGGTAACTTCATTTTTTACACGGACATCAACACGGAAACGCTCATAAAAATCCTCGGGAGTTTTTAAAGTTAATGCGCTTTTGTCCTTTATAACTCCTCCTGCATAATAGGGAAGTCCGCAGTTTGCATAGGAAACATAGCCGCTTCTTTCGAGAATTACTATCTCTGCGCTTTCATCGAGTCTGCGAAGACGTGCCGCCGCTGTGGCTCCTCCTGCAACTCCGCCGATAATTACAACTTTCATCTTTCTTCACTCCTTTTATTCAAGGGGACCTCTATAAGAGGTAATGCCGCCCAAATCCGTTACGGTATATCCCAGCTGTTTAAGATAACGTGCAGCCTGACCGCTTCTCGCTCCGCTGTAGCAGTAGACGAAAATAGGACTGCTTTTATCTATGGTGATTCCAGAAAGCCTGTCAAGGGGGAGATTGACGCTGCCAGGTACATGACCCTCAAATTTATATTCCTCTGGGGTTCTCACATCAAGAAGAACCCCGTTTTTCTCGTTGTGAAATTCTTTGAGTCCGTCCTCAAAGCTAACTTTGCTGGAAGTAAAAAAATCAAGAAAACTCATTTTATCATCGCCTCAATTTCCGCTTTTGGTCTAAGACCTACTGAATTTGCAACTACCTTTCCGTTTTTGAAAACGATAAGGGACGGTATGCTCATAATCTGGAAGCTCTGAGCAAGCTCCGGCTCGTCGTCAACATTTACCTTGCATACCTTTATTTCAGGATGCTCCGCAGCAATTTCATCGACTATTGGTGAAAGCATTCTGCAAGGTCCGCACCATGAAGCCCAGAAATCTACGAGAACTGTTTTATCGGAATTTATTACCTCTTCTACAAAGCTGTTTTTATTTACTGAAAGAACTGACATTTTTCATCGCTCCTTTTATATTTTGTGAGCTAATAATAACACGCCTTTAATATTCTTTCAGTGACTTTGTCACATTATTCACCTCATTGACGGATAAGCCGTTTCGGAAAGTCTTTTTTTATCGGTAACTTCAATACTTCCCCGGCTGAGCTTTACAAGACCCTCATTCTGAAAATATTTAAGCATTCTCGTCACAACCTCTCTTGCAGAGCCAATGTGATTTGCAAGCTGTTCGTGGGTAAGGGTAATAACTCCGTTTTCCGAAAGCTCGCTTTCCTCCAAAAGGAGAGCTGCTACTCTTGTATCAAGTTTTTTGCTTAAAACCTGATCCAAAACCCACATGACTTCCGAAAACCGTGAAGCCATTATTTCATTGGTATAATTTGCAGCTGCTGCGTTTTCCGACATAATGCCTTTATAAACATCGGCAGGAACATTGATAATCACACTGTCCTCCTCAGCTGAAACAGTTACGTCAAACTGAAGGCTGTTTATTATGCAGGAGGCCGAAAGCAGACACATATCCCTTTCAAAAAGCCTGTAAAGAGTTATCTCTTTTCCCTCTTCGGTTACGGTATAAACCCTTAATCTGCCAATTTTTACAAGGAGCACTCCTGTGCATCCTGCAGAACCTTCATGTACTTTTTCTCCCTTTTTAAAGGTTCTTTCCACTGCGTTATCAGATAACTTTCTTTGCTGCTGAGGAGTCATCTTGTTCCAAAACTGGAAATATTCATTTATTTTATCCATATAAATCCTCCGAAAAATTTTCTAAGGCAAGCTTTTAACTGTTAAGAAAATTGTACTCCGATGAAAAATTAAGTCAAGAAAAAGCCCTCAAAAGATTGTTAAAATCCTTTAAGGGCTTACTTTTTCATGTTTACTTATTATAAGACTTAGAGATTTTCTGCGTTAAATAAAGTAAGGATTAATTTAAAATTTAGATACAGATAAATTATTGCTTTTCGTTTTTCTTGTGTTCGCTGTCCTTCTCTTTTATCTCTTCCGCATAACGCTTAATCTTCTGAGTTGTGGTTTTAATAAACTCAGTTTCTCTAATGTCGAAATCTTTAATAGCCTTATATTTCGGAAGCTTTTTGTTTACATCCTTTATAACCTCTTTAATGGCAGAGGAAATTTCTTCCATAGTGGGAGACGGCTTTTTAAGTGCCTTTGTAAGCTCTTCAAAATTGGGGAAAATTTTGGCTGTAACAGTTACATCGTCATTGTCCCCCTCATCTTTGCCCACAACAATTGACTCGCTGATAAGAGGACTGTTATTAAGGTAAAACTCAACCTCTTCCGGATAAATGTTTTTGCCGTTCTTTGTAACGATAACGTTCTTAATTCTTCCGGAAATTCTGTAGTGTCCCTGTTCGTCAACAGTTCCTATATCTCCCGTTTTGAACCAGCCGTCTTCGTCGAATACCTTTGCGGTTTCCTCGGGATTCTTATAATATCCCATCATAACCATGGGACCCTTTACACAGATTTCACCTATTCCGTTTTCGTCTGGATTTATTATTTTTGCCTCAACTCCGGGAAGGGGTACGCCGACGGAATCAGCAAGCTCAAGACGGTCGTTATTACCGATTACCAAAGGCGAACACTCTGTAAGTCCGTAGCCAAGGTAAACGTGAATACCGAAGCTCTTAAAATCCTTTACAACTTCTGGATTTACAGGAGCGGCACCTGTAATAATAAGACGGAGCTTTCCGCCGAAGACCTTCTGAATCTCACCGAAAATTTTATCACGGACATTGATACCCAGTGCACTTGAAGCGTTTGTGATGGCTTTACCAAAGCTGAACATCAGCTTACCACCCTTTTTCTCCCCTGCTTTTTTAAGGATATTATGATGGAATTTTTCCAGCATAAGGGGAACTGTTACAAATACGGTGGGCTGTACCTCCTGAAGATTGCGGACAATGTATCTAAGTCCTTCGCAGTAAGCTATACATGCTCCAGAATACATTACCATTGTAAAGCCCAAGGTGCATTCATAAGTGTGGTGAAGAGGAAGGATGGAAAGGAGCCTGTCCTCCGGATAAATTTTAACAACGCCGCTTAAGAGAGATATATCAGAACAGATGTTTCTGTGGCTGAGCATAACGCCTTTTGCCATACCTGTTGTACCTGAGGTAAAGATAAGTATTCCCATAGCTTCAGCATCAATTTCAGCGTCAATAAATTCTCTGAAGCCATTTGCAAAAATTTCTCTTCCTTCCTGAAGATATTCGTCAAAAAAGTAGGCTGTGGAAATCTCTTCTCTTACATCATCGAAGCAAATGATCTTAAAGTTTTCAGGAAGCTCCGCAATATGTTCTGCAAAAAGCTTTGAAGCTTTTTTATCGAGAAAAATCGCAGTTACCTCTCCTACTTCGATTATATTTTTAATATCATTAAAGGGAAGATCTTTATCTATGGGAACAACTACGCCGGTTCCGCAAACAATTGACATATATGAAAGAGCCCATTTATAAGAGTTAGCTCCCATAACGGCAATATGAGCACCTTTATATCCGTTGGAAATAAGCTTTGAGCCTAATGAATTTATATCGTTGTAAAATTCCTTGTATGTAACATTATAATACTCGCCACTGCTGTTTTTAAGCATAAAGGCAGGCTTATCTGCAAACAACTCTGCACTTTGAGTTATCATATCCTTAATATTAGCTATCTTTCTGATGGGATAAAAGGTTGTAATGTTGTTCATATTATATCACTCTTTCTAAGTAATTAGCAGGTTATAAATATTCATTCTTATTGTATCACAAACAAATTAAATTCGCTACACCTAAAAAGAAATGTTAATATTGTGTTAAAAAATAATACAGTTTGACTATTATAGATGTATTGAGAAAAAATAATATAGAGGTGATAAATATGAGAAAAAAGAAAAAAGTTAATCCTCTTGAAACAAAAAGCGCATATATTACTCAGCCCATAAGCCAGGCTGACAAACGTACAGCAGATGCAAAAATACCCATTCCAAACGACGAAAACGTTGAGAGAAATAAAAAGTGGATAGAAGAAAATCAGCTATAAATCCAGTTTAAAAAATTATAACCCACGTTCTTTTAAAAAGACGTGGGTTTAAGTTATAACTTTTTACGCATAAAACCTGCCGGATTACTTCGGCAGCTCTTGTTTTTTTAATGGATTAAAACTTAGTATTTTATTTACCGTTTTCTTAGAAAAAGTTAAATTGTCCGTAGAATCGTCGCAATCAGCCTTTATCATTCCGAAGCCTATACCTAAAACGTTACCCGAAAGCAGCCATTTCTTTGCTGCACGGCGAAGAGAGGTATCCTCTGGGTAAAACTCCATATCTCCTATACACTTAGGATGAAATATCCGTTCTATAGCCTGGGACTGGTCTATATTCCATGAGACAATTGTCCACAGTGACTGAAATTTCATAATATTTGATTCGGGAGGCAAAACCGCCATATTTCCCGGATATAAAAGCCAAGATTCGCAGATATAGCCGGAATATTTATAGTTGGGAAAATATTCTGCAAAAAACTCTTTCGCTTTTTGAAAAGACTTTAAACATTCATCATAATCCAGCTTTTCACCTTGGGGAATATGAACATAAAGACAGCGCTTGCCAAGTTTTATGGGAGCCTGTCTTATCTGGGTTCTCTCGGTGTATTTAGGAAAACGGGTGCGGTAAAGCTGAAACTGAAGTCTGCCAAGACGAAAAAGCGTTGCGTTTAAGTGATTGGCAATCCAGTCGATTGCACCGAAGCCGGGATAGCCATACTTATTTTTAAAATTTTCTGCCCATATGGATATATCGCCCATAGTGTCATAAAAAACTTTGTCTGGTATACCTTTCTCCTTATATATGCCATAAGTACGCTCACAGCAGGCAATAACACAGGCTAAACACAGCTGTGCCCCTCTTCTGTAATTGCGTTCATGCTCAGCAGCAGAATGCAAAACAGAATTTACCGGAAGCATACTGCATTTTTTTACAATTGCACAAACTTTGGCAAATTCCAAATTCAGGGTATTTATGACGCACTCTGACTCCTCTTTGCCGAGGTTTATTCTATTGCATAAATCAAGCAAAAAGTTTTTGTCCATCTTTACTCTCTTATCATTCTAAGGATTGAACCCTCTTCTACCTGGTAAGGACACTTGATAAGTACATCCATCATCGGATGCGGGGCATCTTCAATAGGCTCAAAGTCTTTATTGAATATTTCGTCGGCTTTAATTGAAAATGGAGGTTTACCTTTCTGTAAAACTTCAAGGGTGTCTCCGGCATAAAACTTGTTTCTCTGGGAAACAGTGAGAATACCGTCTTTCCAGCCCTTTACAATAGCAATAACATCCCAGTTACGCACATATACGCCGTCATTATAAACATTGGCGTTCTCATGGGGACTATTAAAGTAAAAACCTGTGCAATACTGGCGGTGACTCATTTTTTCCATTTCTTCAACAATCCATTCTGACGGCTTAAAATCAGCAGAAGGATTTTTCATAAACTCATCAACTGCACAGCGGTATGCGTTAGTGGCAACGGCAGTATAATAAGCCGACTTTGCCCTGCCCTCAATTTTAAAGCTGGTAATTCCCGCCGATACAAGCTCCGGAATATGCTCAATCATACACATATCCTGAGAGTTAAGTATATATGTTCCTGTTTCATCCTCGTCAATGGGGAAAAATCTTCCCGGACGCTTTTCCTCAACAAGATTATATTTCCAGCGGCAGGGCTGGGCACACTCGCCACGATTAGCGTCACGGCCAATAAGATAATTGGATAAAAGACATCTTCCGGAAAAAGAAACGCACATAGCTCCATGCACAAAGCACTCAATATCAAGGTCAGGACTTGTCTTTGCACGAATTTCGGCTATTTCTTCAATAGAAAGCTCACGGGCAGTAACTACCCTTTTAGCACCTAAGTTATAGAAGAAATTTGCAGTTTCGTAATTTACTATGCCTGCCTGAGTTGAAATATGCACTTCGGTTTTCGGAGCATATTTTTTTGCATACTGCAAAACGCCCATGTCGGCAATTATGAAAGCGTCTACACCGCAGTCTTCGGCAAATTCCAGAAAAGCGGGTAATTTTGCAAATTCATCATTTCTCGGCAATGTGTTGCAAGTAAGGTAGAATTTAGCCCCCGCTTTATGTGCCGCTGAAACTGCATCTTTAAGCACATCCTCACCAAAATTTTTCGGTGAAGCACGCATTCCGAAAGCGGTACCTCCGGCGTATACGGCATCTGCGCCGAAAGTCAGCGCAGCGCCAAGCCGTTCCATATCTCCCGCAGGTGACAACACCTCAGGTTTTACAAATGTCTTAAAATCAGTCGTCATATTTCTTTTAATCCTTCCGCAGATTATTGATCGTCCGTTTCTCCTGAATAAATCTTATTTTCATTTGCGGTTTGCTCAGACTGATTTCTTGCCAAATAAATATTTCCTTTTGAATCATGGCAGAAAAAGTAGTAATCTGTCTTTTCAGGATTAAGAGCGGCATCTATTGCGGCTGCACCAGGATTACAAATAGGTCCGTTAGGAAGTCCCTCAGTACCGTAAGCGCTGTATCCTGAGAACAGCTCATCAGCACGTGCAGTGCTTACATTGGGAAGAATCTCTCTCTGATAATATACATCAACAGCCTCACACTGAAGTTGGGGAAAACTGTTTGAATTAAGTCTGTTATGAATTACGGAAGAGACAAGATACATCTGCTCTGTGTTTGCCGCTTCTCTTTGAATAATTGAAGCTATGGTAAGTACCTGATCCATTGTAAGTCCAAGTTCCTTTGCCCTTGCTACGTTCTCCTCGGTCATTACATTTTCGTTAAATGCATCAAAAAACTTTTTAACAACGCTTGCTGGAGCCTCGTTCACATAAAAATTATACTGTGCAGGGAAAAGATAGCCTTCCAGCTTTCTGTATCTATTAGTGCTTTCAAGAGGAGTTTTCAAAAATTCATAGTTAAACTGTGCCTCTTCTATAGTCTGAAGGAACAAGTCGGCGCTGCAAACCTCATATTCCTCAAGCCTTTCGGCAATCTGAGAAATAGTCCAGCCTTCCGGGAAAGTTACGTCAACTGTCTCAGCTCCAGCCTTTTCCTCTTTAGTGCCTATAAGCATACCTTCAAGACCCATTTTTGCATTTAACTGATGCATTCCGTTAAGATAATCATCATCATAGCCCATAAAGAACGCATAAACTCTGCAAAAAACAGTATGTTTAATAAGGCCTTCGTCATGCAGTACCCCTATAACATCACCTGTAGTCGCATTTTCGGGTATCGTAACTGTGACCATTTCATTTGAATTTCTGATAGCAAAAATGTCGTTAAGACATGATAGAGAATAAACTGAAAGAAGTATAGAGGCAATAAGTATAATTCCTACATATGTCGCGGTATATGCAACCGTATTCTTTTTAAGAATATGATAATATGAACGCAGAGCCTCTTTAACTTTGCCCAAGGTCTTTTTCTTTTTAGAGGGTTCCTCCTTTTTAGGAGTCTCTTCTTTCGGTTTCTCTTTCGGAGAATAGGCCGCAAAATAGATTCCCTTGTCATGTGAAACCTGCTCAGGTTCGTCGGGAATTTCACTGTCTGCATCAAAGTTTAAAGAAAACTTTTCAACTCTCTCTTTTCTGCTTACAGGGATCTCCTCAGCATCGTTTTTATGTTCTTTAAGGTACTCCCCGCTGTAATTGTCCAGCAGATCACTGTATTCCTTTT
>CAUDRD010000046.1 GCA_958451705.1 uncultured Oscillospiraceae bacterium | reverse complement strand
AAAAAAAGCAAAGGGCGGACAAAGACTTTACGCAGGTATGGACAGCGGTTCCACCTCTACAAATGTTGTAGTAATAGACGAAAACAGAAAAACTGTTGCAAGCGCAATTGTGAGGACAGGTCCCAGAGCAGAAATGGGCGCTAAACGTGCTTTTGAGAAAATAGAAGAAGAGTACGGCATCCCGATAAATCAGATTGATAGAATAATTGCCACAGGCTACGGCAGGAACAATATAAGCTTTGCACATGGCGCAAAAACAGAGATAACCTGCCACGGCAGAGGTGCAAATTTTATAAATCCTCATGTGCGCACGGTTATAGATATTGGCGGCCAAGACAGCAAGGTAATCTGTCTTGACGGAAAGGGAAATGTAACGAACTTTGTAATGAACGATAAATGTGCCGCAGGTACGGGAAGATTTCTCGAAGCCATGGCTAAAACCCTGGAGCTGGAGCTTGAAGAAATGGGACACCGTGGCCTTTCATGGAAAGAAAATATAACAATTTCTAGTATGTGTACGGTATTTGCCGAATCTGAGGTTATTTCCCTTATTGCCGAAAACAAGAGCAGCAACGACATTATACACGGGCTCAATAAATCCGTTGCCTCAAAAACCCTTTCCCTTGTAGCCCGCACCAACCACACACCTGTTTACATGATGACCGGCGGCGTTGCGAGAAACAAAGGCGTTTCGGCAGAAATTGAAAAGGGTCTTAACGATAAACTTTTCATCCCTGAAAGTCCCGATTTATGCGGAGCTTTGGGAGCAGCTCTCTTTGCCATCGACAGTGATAATCAGTAAAATAATAATTTTGATAACAAAAACATCCCTGCTTACATTTAAGTAAACAGGGATGTTTTTATGTACATATAAATTTATGCAACGGGTAGAACGTAAAAGGCTATGCAGAAAAAGTGAAGCACGGTTCCGCCTAAGACAAACAGATGCCAAATGCTGTGCATATATCGTATTTTTTTAAGGCCGTAAAAAATAAGTCCCGCCGTATAGCTTATGCCTCCTGCAAGAAGAAGATAAAAGCCGTTACCGAGGGCATGGAAAATCGGTACAATAATGGAAATTCCCGCCCATCCCATTACAACATACAGCACCATTGATATTTTTGTAAACCTTTTAATATCAATGGCATTTAAAACGATGCCTAAAATAGCCGCTGCCCAAACCGCTATAAAAACTATAAGTGCAGCTTTTGAACCTTTGAGCAAAACAAGAGTAAAGGGAGTATAGCTTCCTGCAATCAATATAAAAATAGTTGAGTGGTCAAAAATCCTGAAAATCTTTTTGACTCCCGGCATTGGAAACGCATGATAAAGGGTGCTCATGGTATACAAGATAACCATTGAAAGACCGTACACAATAAAGGCAACCACCCCTATAGCAGAACCTTTCATTGCAGCCATAGTGACAAGCACCGTTGAACCTATTATCGCAAACAAACTTCCGACTCCGTGAGAAACAGAGTTAAATATTTCTTCGCCTACCGTATAAAGCTTAGCTTCCATATAGGTCTGCCTCCTTATAAACTGTTATGAACCATTGTAATATTAATAAAGTATAAAGTAAATAACAACAGAACATCTTTTAATGGGTTAATAATTAAGAAGCAAAAAATTAAAGCTTATACAGACGGCTGGTAAAATACGTTAACTACAGAATGTTTAGCCGTCAAAGGCAATTTGAAAATATTGATCACAAATAAAGAAAATATGATTTACTTTTTAAAAATTATATAGTTTTACTTCAAGTTAAAAATTTGAGGAAATACCAAATAATATCATCGCTGCAAATAGTCTTGCACTGGATTTTATGGCTTTCACATTATTTATATGCTTCTATATTTTCCATCAGCCTATTGTTATCTTCTTTATTAAAACCTGTTGCGATAATAAATACCATTTTATTGTCGATTTTTTTAACAGCACAGCTCTGTATTAAATCTATATCCCCGTTCTTAACAGAACAATCAGATGTTAAAAATGTCTGATTTGCTATAGTTTTTGCAGTGTAATTTTCCGGGACCTCATATAAAATGTCCGTTGATTCATCAAATTGCTCCATGATAATATCCATATATTCTTCTTCATCTATTTTAGGTACAGCAGGAAGTTTTTCAAAACCTATAATAAGTGAGTCGTATGAAGAATCGGAAACAACAAACAGTCCACAATCTGTTGTCCCGTTTTCTGAAGATTCATAGTACTCGCTGTCAGCGTTTGAAAATCCCTCGGGAAGTGTGAATTTGATATTGGCCCATTCGTTTACATATGTAGTTCCATCAAATGTTCCTTTTGTATATTCAATTTTCGGTGTATTCTCTAATATTTCTGTATTATTATTGTTTGTATAATCTCCGCCATTAAGGCTGTTGCCTAAGGTAAAACCAATTCCTACAAAAATTAATATCAAGAATATAAAAACTATAATAATTATAGCGGCAATAATGCCTTTTTTACTTTTTTTAGGCTGCGTAGGCATTATTGGCTGCTGGTTATATACAGGGTATCCGTTATTAGGCGCCTGAGTGCCCGGATTTTCCGTTTCTGTTTCATAAAAACTTTTGTCTATCTGGATTTCCGAAGTAAAATCTGACGAACCGCAATACTGGCAGAACCTATCATTGTCATTAACCATATTACCGCAATTGTTACATTTTTTCATAAAAGTTACCCCTTTTTAAATATTGTTGAGCAGCTATATCAGGGAGCATTTGTGCGTAAGGCAGTAAAGGTCCCTTTAATGCAACACTAATGATTTTGCGAATTAAACCGCATTTAGCGCAAAATACATAAAATTACAGATATAGACAAATAAATAATATATTAAATGTATAATTTTGTCAATAATATGTTATAGAAGTCAGTACAAATAAATGATTTTACATTATGATTTTAAGATTATCAAATTATACTGTAAATTTAATAATACAATGTAATATTATGACAAACATCAGTTGCCCGTAAATTTACAAGGCTAAACTTAAATATTATTTTTTCTTTTCCGCAGCAGCTATAAGAGAACCTATAACTATTACAGCACCGCAGATAATACTTTTAACATCAGGCACAGTTCCGAGAATAACTAGGGAAAATACAATCGCCCAGGCAGAGAAGGTTATATTAAGAGGCATTGCCTTTGAAACTCCCAGATTTCCCAGAGCCTTATAATAGCAGAGATAGGAAGCTGTTCCGAAAAGCGCTGCCAAGGCAATAAACCCGAAAGCCTTTGTTGGAAAAGAAGAAACAGTAAAACCCCAGCCTCCAAGTGACGGTAAAATTATTACTGCGTAAAGAAGAGCCGACATTATTTGGCGAAGCTGAAGAGCATGGGCGTTGCTCACCTGGGGATCTTTCATACCGTAGGCACAGATCACTCCCTCCGATGCCCAGCCGATGCAGCAGAGCAAAGCACATGCAAAACCTAAAATGAAATTCTCAGGTCTTTCTCCCCCGGGCTCATATCCCAAAGCCACAACGCCTAAAATTGAAGCGATGAGTCCCGCTATCTGCACAGGTCTCATTTTCTCCTTTAAAAAGATAAAAGACAGAAGAGCACCCAATGCGGGATACATTGCGGATATAATCGCCGTATATGCGGGGCCTATATATTTAATGGCCGCAACATAACCGGACATTCCTACAGGACCGCCTAAAACTGCGGCTAAAAGAATAAACTTTCCGCTTCTCGTTTTTAACGCTCTTATAACATTTTTAAACTGTTTCGTTATACCGGTATATATGAGCATCCAAACCGATGAACATAAATCATGTAAAAATGTACTTACAAAAGGCGCTAAAAAAACCGCCTGTTCTCCTGAAACAAAAGGAGTCATAGAGAGGGCAACCCCTAAAATAACCGTATCCAGTGCCCAAAGTACACCTGCTGCTAAACCCGTAACCATAAAAATAAAACCCTCATTGCTTAAATTTTCGCTGTAATAAATATCCGCACATAATTAAAAATATCATTTAATACAGCCTATTGCAAGAGGGTTTGCGGCAATAAGGAAAATTTATAAGTAGTTTTATGCTTTAATATTCCACTACATCATTGGGCATATCAAACTCTTCAATAAGGTTTCCATTATCGTCATAGAACTTTAGATTTATTATTTTCGTTGTGACGTTGAAGGCTTTTCCTATATTTACCAGATCAAAATAGAAAGCTCCGTAAGTAATTCCGGTTTCATAAGTTTTTTCAATGCCGTTTGTGCTTACAACATATACGCATTTACGGATATTCTTTTGGTTATCTGAAAAATACATGAAGTTTTCGAGAATCATCCGATATTTTAAACCGTCAGGAGATCTGTAAGAGTATACCCCTACGTCGCTTGCCGATCTTACTTCATCTATAAGCTTGAATCTGTCAAAAAATTTAAGCGGCTTAAAAACAAACATTTCCTGCGGTTTGCTGCTGTCTCCGTTTCTAGCTATAAGAAACATGTAATCGCTGCCCTGGGGGTTTATCATATAAAAATCATCGGCATTTCTCTTACTGTGCTCGACTACATATTGATTTACGTCATCTATTGATAAAGTTGTTCCCATATAAATTCCGTAGGCTGCCAGCACAACAACTACTAAAACTGAAAGTACACATAAGAGCCTCTTTATTTTTTTCTTTGTATTTATTCTCATTGCCAGTTCTCCTCGATTTTCTGTCCGAACTTGTCATAGAGCGGTTCTTTATCCTTATTCAAAAGCACAGCATTGGGAAATCCGTGGTCACCATGATATATATTGACTGCGAGAAAAGGGTCTCTGTTATCCGGAGCTATTTCATAGATCTGATCGTTTCCGAAAACCTCAAAGGAATAATAGCAGGCTTCTTCCGGAAGATTTTCGGTACCTATAAGCATACACATATCGCCATCTGCACCCTGTGAAATTTCATGGAGCTCTCCTCGATCTTCCGGGCCCGTCATGTACACAGTGCCGGTGTATCTTCCCGGAAAAAGGTTGCTTTCTTTAAACAAGGTGACGCTTCCCTTATCGCCGACACTATACAGCACCGCCATGTATTTTCCTTCTTTTACCTGCTTTATAATTTCTGCTTTTTCGTAGTTATCATAAGAATCAAAGCATGAGTCAATCATCCCGGCAAGTTTTTCCGTATCATCATACGCCGCTGTGGAATTATACTTATTTAAAATCACCCCAAGGCATAAAATTATAATTGCCGCCGCAACTCCTGCCCCTATGGCAATAAGTCGTTTTTTGTTTACTTTTTTATTGCTGCTTTTCATTGTATCCACTATAATTTTATCGGCGGTTTCCGGCAGAAGCTCTTTTTCCACTTCTCCTCCGTTTAAAATTTCACTTACCGAAACTTCCAGTTCCTTTGACAAATCTTCCAGTACGGAGACATCGGGCATTCCCCGTCCCGTCTCCCATTTTGAGACCGCTTTATCCGTCACATTTAACTTTTCAGCAAGTTCTTTCTGCGTAAGTCCTTTTTCCCTGCGTTTTGCTGAAATAAATTTTCCAGTTTCTGAAGCGTTCATAAAAGCCCCCCCTTGTGCTTTTAATTTTATATTCTTTTTCTCGATTAAGTCAACCTACCCTCAGTAGAGTAGAGAAAATCCCGCAGTTTTTCGCTGCGGGATTTTAAATTTAGCTTTATCTGCTGTTCTTTGTAAGTATATCGCCGAAGCCGTCATTTCTTTTATGACTTTGTTGAGCCGGTTTTACATCTCCTTCCGGTATCAGCATAAACCCGAGACGGTAGGTTTTTCCGCTCATGTTAAGGTGCTCGTCACGGGGAGGAAGTCCCCAGCTGTTATAGCCTCCAACTCCGCACTGTCCGGCGGAAAGACGAAGCACAATTTTATTATCCTTTCCCTTAAGCTCATAAGAATGGCCGGCTTCTTCAAGCTCGTTCCACTTATATCTGCCGTAGTTTATTTCCATTTCACCCTTTGCCTCAGCGGTGAGCTTTATCCTGTTACCTGAAACACTAAAAGATTTTACACCGGTGCGGTGGCCGTTTTCCTGGGGCTTTAAATATGGAGTGAAAAATTCATCGGCGGTGCTTTCATATTCTCCCACATAAGCGCTTAAGTTTCGGTCACAGTAATTTTCATGGGGACCTTTTCCAAAATAGCGGCAGTTCTCAAAATATTCCGCTAAAACAAACTCAAGAGCTATATCGGGAATATCCGGCAGCCGCTGAGCAGGAGTAAATTCCATTTCCGTCTTAATACCCGCTCCCGTTATAGTGTAGTTTATAAATCCTTTGCTTTCGGGAACTGTGGGAACAGTAAATGAAGTTTTTATTATCGCACGATTTTCATTCCAACGGGTTTCCTCTACACTAAATTGTGCGCTTTCTCCCGCCAGTCTCCAAAGTGCATTTTTTACATGGCGTGAACATCCACGGTCGTTATCGGTAAGGGCTCTCCAAAACACCGGCTTTACCGTTTCCTTTAAAAGCTCTTCTCCCATATATTTAAATGAAGAGAGCAGTCCCGTTCTCCTCGAAACCTTGACTTCGATTTCCTTTGACGAAACGCACACATTGCCGTAAGTCTCCCACATGGAGATTTCTCCCCCTTCGGGAAGAGGTCTTTGCCATCCCTCATGTACATTAACGGCAAACTGCTTTTGCGCTACAACTTTTTCATCGGCTTTTCCCGTAAAGATGAGATTGAGCCACCACTGGTCGTTTGTTATGCGGTTAAGCTCCAAATCAAGAACTCCGCTTTTTCCAGCAGGAAGGCTGAAGGTTTCCTTACCCTCACGAAGTACTCCTTTTTCGCTTATCTGCTGCCAGCAGAGATTATACATAGAAAGATCGGTAAAATCGAAACGGTTAATTATCCTTACAATTCCCTTTTCGGCGTTTATCTCCTCAACCTCAATGGGGCTGAAAAGCTCTTTTATCTCCGGGGTCTTGGGAGTTTCGGAAAGATCTGCAAAGAAAATTCCGTTGCCGCAGAAATTGCCGTCATTGGGCATATCGCCAAAATCTCCTCCATAGGCGAAATATTCGCCTTCCGGTCCCTGAGTGAGTATTCCCTGGTCGGCAAAATCCCACACAAAAGCTCCGCAGAAATTGGGAAATCTTTTCCAAAGCTTTCTGTATTCTTCGTTTCCTCCGCAGGAGTTTCCCATTGCATGAGAAAACTCGCAGAGCATAAAGGGTTTATCCCTGTGAACGAGAAGAAAATCCTCCGTCTCTTCGGGAGTTGCGTACATTTGGCTGTAAAAATCTGTCAATGGCAAAAATTTTGAGGGGTTACTCCAAACATCCTCGTAATGGACGGGTCTTGTATCTGCCTTTTTAAGAAAATCATGCATTTTCAGCAGGTTTTCCCCTCCGCCCGATTCGTTGCCTAAGGACCAGATTATAACCGACGGATGATTTTTATCTCTTTCGTACAGACAGTTTATTCTGTCCATACAGGCGTTTTCCCACTGTTTTTCATCTCCGGGAAGAGTAGGACAGTTTCTTATTTTGCTGTGACGCGCGCCGTGGGCTTCAAGATTGTTTTCGTCAATTACATAAATACCGTATTTATCGCAAAGGTCATACCAAAGGGGACTGTTGGGATAATGGCTAGTGCGTACAGCGTTGATATTATTATCCTTCATAAGCTGCACAGCTTTTTCCATAACCTCGGGCTCAACATATCTGCCGTGTTCGGGAGAAAATTCGTGACGGTTTACGCCCTTGAGCATAACGGGCTTTCCGTTTACCGTAAGCTGATTGCCTCTTATTTCAACCTTTCTGAAACCTGTTTTAAGGGAGACGTATTCTACAGGACTGCCGTTTTCATAAAGAGAAATGAGAACTCGGTAAAGCTTCGGGGTTTCCGCAGTCCAGGAAGTAATTCCTGCAACGGTAGTTTTAATGGTCACGGCCTGTGAATCGGTAAAATCTGCTCTTCCGAAACCTACGGGCTCATCGCCGTCAAAAATTTCCACCTCTACCGAACCGCCCTCTGTGCTTCCCCTTGCGGTAAGATCCATAAGGAACAAGCCGTCCTTGGCTTCGTCGTCAGGTTCAGCGGTAATTTTGAAATCTTCAATATATGTTTCCTCAGTCATGCGTATATAGACGTCACGGAAAATTCCGCCCAAGCGCCAGAAATCCTGGTCTTCAAGCCAGCTTCCCGTACACCAGCGGTAAACCTCCAGGGCTACGGTATTCTGCCCCTTTTTAATGAAGGGTGTAATGTCAAACTCTCTGGAATTAAAGGAGCTTTCGGCATATCCGATTCTCTCGCCGTTTATATATAAATAGTATGCAGATTCAACTCCATCAAGGCAAATGGTGACACGTTTTGAAAGCCACTGTGACGGAAGCTGGAATTTTTTAATGTAAAGTCCCACGGGATTATATTCCTGAGGGGCAAAGGGAGGAATAATATCCTCTCTTCCCTCCCAAGGATATTGTACGTTGCAGTACTGGGGATAGTCATATCCGCAGCTTTGCCAGCTTGAGGGAACTATAACGGTATCCCATGAACCGCTGTTAAAAGAGGGATGAGCAAAGCCAACACATCTTCTTGAAGCGGAATAGTTTGGGAAAAGCCTGAAACGCCACTGTCCTTTTAAAGAAATACGGCGACTTTTATCTGGATTAAAGGTAAGGGCCGCTTTCTTTGAGGAATAGGAGAAGAAGGTCGCTCTCGGCGGCAATGCGCCGATGCAGTTAATTTCAGGATTACTGTGCCATTCATAGTATCCATCAATTTTCGGAACATTGGGATTGAGACTTTCGTACTCATCCTTGGGCTCCGGCGTTTTCTCAGGGGCAGGCTTCGCCTTATCATCGGTTTCATAGCTGAAAGCGGCATTTTCCAGAATATCCGACCACTTTATATTTTCGCCCGTTGAAAATCTGTCTTCGGTGAGAAAATGTTCTTCGGGAGCGTCAGTGGAAGTTTCTTCCTGCGAATTTTCTTTATCAAGAATTTCTTCTTTGAGAGTCTCAGTATCATTAGAAAAATTTTCTTCGTTGTAAGCTTTTTCTTCCTCGGATTGATTTTCGGCGCTGTTAACCGCTGCCTCATTTTGGGCAGGCTTTTCCCCTGCATGGGCAGAAAATTCCGGATTACTCTCCCCTTTATCGGCTGAGATTTCCTCTTGGTTTGTAATTTCCGTTTTCATTTCGGCATTGGTTTCTTTATGGGTATCAGCCCCACGGCTGTGTTTTACCCGCCTTTTATGCTGAACTTTCTGAGGTTCCTTTGTTTCTTCCAAAGAAATTATTTTCTCGTTTGCTTCGCTCATAATGTCACCTGCTTTTTGTAGG
>CAUDRD010000045.1 GCA_958451705.1 uncultured Oscillospiraceae bacterium | reverse complement strand
AGGAGTAGAAACAATAGCAATTACAGACCACGATTGCCTTGCAGGAACGGTAAGAGGTAAGATAATCGGAAAACGTTACGGAGTAAATGTTATACCGGGGGTAGAAATTTCTGCTTTTGACAGTGAGAGAAACAGAAAGGTGCATATGCTCGCTTATTTGTGCGACAGCCCGGACAGGCTCGAAGGATTATGTAAAAGAATTTCGCTTGCAAGAAGACGTGCCGGTCAGTATATGACGCTCAGAGCATCGAAGAAGTATCCTATTACTCCGGAATTTGTTTTAAAATGCGCAACAGGTTCTACAAACCTTTATAAACAGCACATTATGCGTGCGCTTATGGAAGCGGGTTTCGCTACGGAGATTTACGGCGAACTCTATAAAAGCCTTTTCTCTCCCGGTGGTTCAAATTATATTGGATTAGATATTAAATATCCTGACGCTAAAGAAGTTCTCGAAGAGATACATGAAGCCGGCGGAATTGCGGTATTGGCGCACTGTGGAGCATATAATAATTATGAGCTGCTTGATGAGCTTATTGAGTTAGGGCTTGACGGAGTTGAGGTTTGGCATCCACGTCACAGTGAAGAGGATGTACAGCGACTTCTTAAAATTGCCGATAAACACGGACTTGTCAAAACCGGAGGAAGCGATTTTCACGGTTTTTATAATGATAAACCACGCAGCATAGGTGAATGCGGGGTAGACGAAGAGATAATCGACGAGCTGCTTTCTTATAAATCTAAGAAAAAACGCCAAGAGAAAAAGGCGGCAGCAGGTGAATGAATAAATTTTAATTAAACCGTAAAGGTGGGTAAGTAGAACAACATGAGATTTGATGACAGCGATATAAAGATTTTCACAGGGGGCAATAGTGCAGGAGACGATAACAGCGAGATTTTAAAGCTTGCTGAAGAGAGCAAACGACACCGCAATAACGGAAACTCTGAGAAAGCAAAAAAAATAGGAGTTATTCTTGCGGAAGCTGCTCCAAAAGAGCTAAACGATCCCGCTTTAAAGAAGTTTGTAGGAGACCCGGAAATACTCTATGAAATAAAAGTGCTTTCTGTTTTTACGGGAGAATCCAGCGCACACATTTATATGCCCAATCCAATTTTGGCCACTACTGCGGTAAACGCTCTATACGACAATCTCAAATCACAATTCCCCGGCTTTTATGAAAACATAACCGACGGAACGGCGTTTTCTTTTTATTATTTAAATTTACGCCGCGGAATTGACGTTGAAGAGAATATCGGAAAAACTTTCGCAATGCTTTGTGAGGATGAAAACAATCAGGAGCTTATGAAGCTTGGTGAAACGATATATAAAGAACTTAGGGATTATGCGTTTAGTGAGATTGAAAAAGCTGGATTTGTAGAATAAAAGCAAAATTATAAACTTAAAGCGTCTTTCTTTTCAGGAAGGACGCTTAATTTTTTTGCCTATTTGTTTTACAGTGATAAAAGAAGCTTTTCAAGGGAAAGAGGCGTTTCTGCAATATAATCGGCCCTTGCCCCTTTAAGTTCCTCTAAACTGCCGAAGCCGTAAAGCACACCTACTGATTTAATGCCGCATTTTTTGGCTCCCAAAATGTCGTGTGAGCGGTCGCCTACCATAATGGTCTTTTTACGGTCTGCATTTATTGACTTTAATACATATTCTATTACTTCTCCTTTATCAGTGCGGGAATTATCTAAAAGACTTCCCCCGATAAAATCAAAATACGGGGTAAGTTCAAATTTGTCGGCAATGCGCTTTGCAAAAACTTCAGGTTTAGAGGTTGCCATAGCAAGGGAAAAACCGGATTTTTGTAAAGCGGATAAAACCTTTGGTATATCTTCGTAGACTTTATTTTCAAAAATTCCTATGTCTGAAAAGTATTCTCTGTACTTATCTACGGCTTCCCTTGCCTGTTCATTAGAAAATCCGTAAAAATCTACAAAAGACTGTGCCAAAGGCGGACCGATAAATTTATAAAGTTCTGTTTTATCCTCAACAGAAATATTATAGTATTTAAGTGCGTGAGCGACGGAGTTCGTTATTCCCTCGGCAGGGTTAGTCAAGGTTCCGTCAAGGTCGAAAAAAATATATTTTAAACTGGACATAGAGTAAACTATTCCTTTCTGTTTTCTATATTTGAATATTAGCATAATTCTAAAAAGCCGTCAATTAATCTGTTTTCTTTAGACATAATAGATATAAAAAACATATGAAAGATACACTGTTTCGTTTACGCCCATATTTGGCTATGATTGATTGAGAAGCAATGTAAAATGAATTTCGCTGTTTTGCGAAGGCAAAATCTATGAAAAAGCAGCTTAATAGCGCAAAAGCATGTCTAGAAAGGTATTTGTAGGGGCAACGGAGATATGCCAAACTTCTTTGGCGGGCTAAAAACTGAAATGTTCCATGACGAGAAATTTGATAGCGTCAATTATTTCATTGATTCATTAAATGTTACATCTATTACTACAACAAAAGAGTTTTAATTAAACTAAAAGAAATGAGTCCGGTAGAATACCGAACTCATTTACATACATTTTAATATTTGATTTTGTCTAATCTTTGGGGGGGATTTTGCCCCGTTTAGGTTATTTTTTATCTTTTATTTAAGCCTTTACAACACCGATTGAAACAGTGCAGTCTGAAGCTTCGATATCCTTTGCAGCGTCGCATCCTTCGGGAGCGGAAAGGATAATCTCGTCAGCAAGGAGCTCGTTAGCCATATGCGCCTTCATTTCTTCAGCAGCTTCCATAACAACTGCATCTGAGCTGAAAACATAAGCCTTTATTCTCTGCTCAACCTGATATCCTGCCTCTTTACGAAGAAGCTGGCACTGACGGATAACGTCTCGTACAATACCCTCTTTGCGAAGCTGAGGCGTAATTACAACGTCCAGAGCGATGATGATGCCGTCGCCGCATTCGCAGGAAACAATGCCTTCCTTTGTCTTTGACTGGAGGCTAAAGAGGTTAGCGTCATATTCTCCGTCCCAGCCGGGAACAGCTGTTGCTTTGCCTGCCTTTACGTTTTCAACAAGAACGGCCATTTCATCTGAAGAGAGTCCCTCAAGAGTTGCCTTCATCTTGTTTACGTTCTGCTTGAGAACTGCGCCGGCAGCTTTAAAGTTAACTGTAAGGTAGAAGTCCTCGAGAACGGAAACGTCTGAAATATACTGAGCCTCTTTGATGTTGAGCTCATCGAGAATGTTCTTCTCAGATACTGCAAGCTTTGCCTTAGTCTCTTCGTCACAGCAGATGTAAAGCTTTGAGAGAGGCTGGCGGACTTTAAGCTGATGCTCGTTTCTAAGACGCATTGCGTTTGCAATAAGTCCTCTTGCAAGAGCTGTCTGCTCGATGATGCCGTCGTCCTCAAATCCCTCGAGAGGCTTGGGCCAGTCGCTCAGGTGTACGGAAATGGGGGAAGAGGGCATAACGTTTTTTACAAGCTTCTGCCAGATGTACTCAGTCATAAAGGGGATGATGGGAGACATAACCTTTACGCAGGTAAGAAGAGCGTTGAACAGTGTCCAGTAAGCAACCATCTTGTCGCTGTCATCGTCTGTTTTCCAGAAGCGGCGGCGGTTAAGACGGATGTACCAGTTGGAGATATCGTCAACGAATACTTCAAACTCTTTTACAAGATAATATGCCTTATAGTCATCCATGTAAGCGGTAGCTTTACGGATAAAGTCGTTTGTGCGGATTACCATCCAGCGGTCAATGGGGGTAAGTGCGTTTTTGTCAACTGTATAGTTATCGAAAACAGGCTTATCAAGCTGTGCATAGGTATCGAAGAAAGTATAGATGTTCCAGAAGCCCAGAAGCTTTCTTCTTGCCTCGTCGCCAAGGTTGAAGCCGAAACGAACGTCGTTTGCAACAGGAGCACCTGCATAGAGGTAACGGACTGTATCTGCACCGATCTTTTCAGCGGCTTCGTCGAATTTAATCATAAAGCCTGTCTTTGAGAACTTGGAGCCGTCCTCAGCGACAACGGTGTTATAGGAAAGTACACGCTCATAGGGAGCAACTCCCTCAAGAACGGTACTCATAAAGAGCATTGAATAGAACCACAGACGAACCTGCTCACGCATCTCTGTAACCCATTCAGCGGGGAAGTTTTTGCGCCACTCCTCTTTATCGTCAAAATATCCGAAGGTTGAGAAGGGAACAATACCTGCGTCAAGCCAAACGTCACCGATTTCGGTAACTCTTGAAACCTCTTTGCCGCAGTGGGGGCACTTGATTTTGATTTCGTCAATCCAGGGACGGTGCATTTCGGGAAGAGCGTCAACCAGTTCGGGGTTTACAGCCTTCTCTCTCAGCTCTGCCTTAGAGCCGATGACTGTAACGTGTCCGCATTCCTCACAGGGATAGAAGGGCAGGGGCATACCGTAGTAACGCTTACGGGAAATGTTCCAGTCGCCCATGTTGTTGAGCCAGTCGTTCATGCGCTTGCCGTTTGATTCCGGCTCCCACTTAACCTTTGAAGCAGCTTCAATGAGCTTCGGACGGATTTCGTCTGTGCGTATATACCAAGCGGGAACAAGACGGAAGATAACCTCTGACTTACAGCGCCAGCAAACTGGGTAGCTGTGCTCATGGGGCTTTACCTTGTAGAGCTTACCGGCTTTTTCAAGACGGTCGAAAACCTCAGGAGCAACGTCATGGCTGTCCTTGCCTGTGAACCAGCCGAATTTGGGAAGGAAAATACCCATATCGTCAACGGGCATAATCTGGGGAAGACCAAGGCGAAGACCTAACTCATAGTCCTCAACACAGCAGCCGGGAGCGATGTGAACAACGCCTGTACCTTCGTCGGCGTCAACATCTTCCCATGCAACAATCTTATGGTCAAAGCCCTGCTGAGCCTCGATTTCGGGGAAGCAGGTTTCGTAATCGAGTCCTACAAGCTCAGAGCCTTTAAAGCCTCTGATAACCTCAAGCTTGTCGTCCTCAAGGTATTTGATAGCGTTCTTAGCAAGAATTACGTGCTGGTCATCGCTCTTAACCTTTACCTCAACATAGTCGATGTCGGGGTTTACGGCAAGAGCAACGTTTGAGGAAAGAGTCCAAGGAGTTGTTGTCCATGCAATAATCTTGCAGCCCAGAGCGGGAACAGGGAGTTTAAAGAACACGGAGTTATGAGTCATCATCTTGTAAGAGCCTGTCATCTCATGCTCTGAAAGTGATGTTCCGCAGCGGGGACACCAGGGCATAGGCTTATATTCTCTCTGAATCCAGCCGTGTTCGTCGCAAACCTTCAGGAAATGCCAGATTCCCCCGATGTTCTTATCTGTGTTGGTATAGTAGGAGTTATCCCAGTCCATCCACTGACCAAGTCTCTTTGACTGCTCTGTGATGATGCCGGAGAAGTGCTTAACTCTGTCAACGCACTTACGGGTGAACTTGTCCATACCGTAAGCTTCGATGTCTTTCTTAGTTTTGAAGCCCAGCTCTTTTTCAACCTCAACCTCAACCCACAGTCCCTGTGAGTCGAAGCCGTTCTGGCAGCGGCAGTCATAACCGTTAAGAGCCTTGTAACGAATGAAAATATCTTTAAGACTTCTGCCCCAGGCGTGGTGAATACCCATTGGGTTGTTAGCAGTTATAGGGCCGTCAAGAAAGCGAAAACGTTCATGACCTGCATTTTTTTCTTTAAGCTTTTTGAAGCAATCTTCTTTTTCCCAAAAGTCCATGACGTCATGTTCCATTTGGATAAAGAAATTTTTCTCTGATTCAGCCAATTCAGTGACCTCCATATCTGATTATAAATAATCATAACAATATGAGTATATTATACACACAGCAAAAAGCCAATGCAAGGAATTTTTGCTATACTATAATATAAAGCTGAAAAAAACGCTGGAAAATTAATCCGGCGGTAAAATTAAAGGTTTTCAAAGTCTATTTTACGATTTTTAAAATAGTATTTCAGGTCTCTTTCGTTAATTTCACGCATGACCCGGCAGGGGTTTCCCACAGCTACAACGTTTGCCGGTATGTCCTTTGTCACAACGCTTCCGGCTCCGATTACGGTGTTGTCGCCTATTGTAACTCCGGGAAGAATTACGGAGTTTGCGCCAATCCAGACGTTGTTCCCTATCTTTACGGGTATGTTGAACTGAGCCGCATTTCTGCGAAGCTCCGGATGTATGGGATGTCCCGCAGTGGCCACAGTTACGTTGGGGGCAAACATGACGTTGTTTCCTATGAATATATCGGTGTCGTCTACAAGAGTTAAATTAAAGTTAGCGTAAACATAGTCTCCCATATGGGTGTTCTTTCCCCAGTTGGCGTGGAAGGGAGGCTCAAGGTAACATTCTTTACCCACTTCTCCCAAAAATTTTTTAAGTATTTCCTCTCTCTTTTCTATTTCTCCGGGACGCGTCATATTGTAATCATAAAGTATTTCGAGGCACTCACGCTGTTTAGCTTCCAGCTCAGGGTCCGTAGGATAATAAACCTCACCGCTTTTCATTTTTTCAACTATATCCATATTTTTCTCCTTTCGGTGTTCTGTCACAGCCACTATAACACAGGTTATAAAATTTTTCTATGTAAAAACAGTAAAAATAAAAAGGAAAGAACCTTTTAGATTCTTTCCTTTAATACTGTTTTTATTGAGCTTGTCCGATATCTTTAAGATATTTTTTCTTCCAAGTTCCGGAGAAGTAGAAGACAACTGAAAGTATAGCCGCTACAACCCATCCTACAGGCCATGATGTCCAAATTCCAGTTGAACCCATGAACGAGGCGAATACGAAGGCAAGTATAACTCTCAGAAGCAGGTCTGAGAAAGTAGCTATCATGAAGCAGACCATGGAGCCTGCACCTCTGAGCACTCCGTCTGCCATAAGTTTTATGCAGATGATGAAGTAGAAAGGCGTAACTATTCTGAAAAATTCTGTTCCGGCTGTTACGGCAGCTTCACTGGCATCTTTGATAAAGGCGTTTATCATCGGCTCTGCCCCGAAGAAGAAGACCAGGAAGAAAGGCAGTGCCACAACAAGAGCCATGAGGGAGCCGGCACGGAATCCGCTTTTAACACGCTCCGGCTTTCCGGCACCGAGATTTTGTGCTGTAAAGGTGGAAAGACCGTTTGCAAGAGTTGTAAAAGAGGTAATTGCAAAAGTGTTGAGCTTTATGGCTGCTGAGTATCCGGCTATAACCGAGGAACCGAATCCGTTTACAAGACCCTGAATAAAGATGTTTCCCACTGATACGAAGCTTTGCTGCAATATACTGGGAACTGCAATTGCTGCAATCTTTTTTAGCATCACAAAGGAAAACTTCGGTACTTTGCCACTGCATTCCAGTCCTTTTAATCTGAAGAACAGTGTGATAACCGCAAGGATACAGGATATACCCTGCGCTATAAATGTTGCCCAGGCAACGCCGGCAACGCCCATTGAGAAAAATGCCACAAATATGTAGTCGAGAACAATGTTTCCCAAAGATGAACCTATGAGAAAGTAAAGAGGTGTTTTCGAATCTCCCAGGGAGGTAAATATACCTGTGACAAGGTTGTAGATGAACAGAAAGGTAAGTCCCCAGATGTAGATGTTAAGGTAAAGCTTTCCGTCCTCAAAAATATTGTCGGGGGTTTGCAGCATTTTTAAAAGCGGGGCAGATGTAAGAAGACCTACCACAGTTAAAACTATCGACAACACAAGGCCTGATATAAGTGTTGTATAAGAGGCGGTTTTAACTTTTTCGTAGTTTCCGCTGCCGAAAAATCTTGAAATAACCACCGTACAGCCTATACTGCTGCCTACCGCCACAGCCATGAAAATCATGGTGATGGGGTATGAAGCACCAACTGCCGAAAGAGCGTTCTCACCGGCGAAAATACCTGCGATCATACTATCGGCGATGTTGTAAAGCTGCTGAAAGATAACGCTGACAAATAGAGGTATTGAAAACCTTACAAGCACCTTACTCGGCTTGCCTTCAGTCAGTTCTCTTCCCATTGAACATTCCCCCTTGTTTAATTTTCCAAACACACATTATAAACCTGTAGTAACCATTTGTAAAACCCAAAAGACGCAAATTGGCTTATTTCTGCGTTTTGCATATTTTTAAAAGACTATATGACGCAGATTTTTGGAACTGTAAATTTATGGAAATAAAATCACCGTATACCATTTAGGTATACGGTGCGTCGTTTTGTTATTGTTCAATTTTTTTGTTTTTTCCCAGTTTACTCTTAACTGCATTTAAACCTTTTTTAATAAGATCCCGGAAAGCGATAAGGGTGATTATTCCGAAAACTATAACAGCAATAAAGTTTGCAAGTTGTGACTTGGTAGCGTAAATACAATATGCGATGCAGAAAAGTATTGTTGTAAAAATCAGCATTTTAAAATCGAGACGGATTTTAAAATCTTTACCTAAAAGAATAAGACGAAGTACAATGATCACAAGGAAGCCGCAGAGAAGAGCGATGTTTGCAGCCTGAAGTCCTAGTTTGCCTACCAGTAAGTGGAACAGAGAGACATTTACAACGGCGGCAGCAACAGTGGAAATGAAAATCACACCGGTTTTTTTCTCTGCACTGAAAATGTTTCCAAGGAATACAGAATAGATATTAGTTACGGTAGCCAATAAGTAAAGAGGAATTACGTCATAAGCTGCGTGGTAATTTTTTGCAACCATAAACGGGAAAATTACGCTTACGGCGGGTATGAGTACCACCATACCGTACATGAGAAATTTAATGTAATAATTTGAAGCTGTAGAATAGAATTTGGACTTGTTTTCTTTTTCGTTGCCCATGGAATAAACCATTTCCTGCCATGCCATGGAGAAGCAGTTAGAGGCAAGTCCCAAAACGTAAGTAAATTTTGCGGCAACACTGTAAATGCCGTTTGCCTCAAATCCGAGTATGTTAGAAATACCAACACGGTTGTAGCTTGAAAGGAACCAGAAACTGGCTGAGTTCAAACACAGGGGAAGTGAAAAGCGCACCATGCTTATAATCATGACCTTATCAAACATATCGAAGGAAAGATGTTTAATAAGCTTTATTTTGAACTCCATGAAAACAACCTGAAATGCAAGGCCCAAAATTAAAGCGATATAGAGGGATTCAAGTCGCATATCCAGTAAAAGTATCATTACAATATTGGAAACAGAACTTATAAGGCTGCCAAGTATTCCTGAAACTGCAAAAACGGCATTGTAGCCGAGTCCTCTTACAATGTAGGAGTAAACAGTATGGAGCATATATGTGATGCCGTAAAGGAATATAAGGAAAAGAAGTTTGATATCGGTAACGATTCCAAGCACACCTGCACCGATTGTATAAACAAGTACCGAGCAGCCGAAAATTATAAAACCGTTAAAGATGGCCTTGTATTTTCCGTCCTTTTCGTCGTAGTCAAACATATAGCGCATTATGCCCGACCATATTTCCATACATACTACGGGAGCGATAATGTTTACATAGGATACGGACACA
>CAUDRD010000044.1 GCA_958451705.1 uncultured Oscillospiraceae bacterium | reverse complement strand
GAATCTCGGACTTGCAGTTTTTCTTTTTACACTAAAAATTTATTGTAATACGATAAATTTTTATTGACATACTAAAGGTGCAGTGCTATACTGTAACCACAAAAGCAAAGGAGGAAAATTATGTTTAAAGATTCACTGTCAAAAAAGCTTAAGGCTGTTATAATCGGAATGGCTGTTTGCGGAGCTTTAATTTACTTTTGGGCATTTCCCACTATCGGGCATATGATCATACGAAGTTATCCTGAAACAGAAAGTTATTATTTTCCTTGGCTCATCTTTCTTTGGATTTCAGGAATTCCATGTTATCTTGTTCTGTACTTCATGTGGCAGATAGCAAAAAGCATAGCCGAAAACAGAGCCTTCACTTACGAAAATTCAAAACGCTTCAGCCGGATTTCCGTTCTCGCCCTTGCAGATGCAATATTTTTCTTTGCCGGTAATATACTTCTTCTGCTTATGAACATGAATCATCCGAGTATCGTTCTCTGCTCAATGGGAATTGTTTTTGCAGGAATTACAATAGCAGTTATCTCTAAAGCTTTCGCCTATCTGGCAAATCAGGCGGCAAAGCTTCAGGAACAAAGCGATTTAACCATATAAGGAGAAAACCATGGAAGATGAAATCATTTTTAACATTGATGTTATGCTGGCAAAACGTAAAATGAGCGTAACCGAACTTTCACAAAAAGTGGGTATAACAATGGCTAACATATCTATTTTAAAAAACGGAAAAGCCAAAGCCCTTAAAATATCCACTTTATGTAAACTCTGTTCCGCTCTTGACTGTCAGCCCGGCGATATCCTGGAATACCGTCCCGCTTCAAAAGATAAAAAAGAGGTGTGATTTATGAAGAAAACACGCTCATATACAGTATTTGCATCTATTCTGCTTCTTCTGATTCTTACCGGGTGTACGACTAACTCAAGTAAAAAATACATGGAAATTACCGGAATAGATTTATCTGCTCATAAACCTCTTTCCGTTTATGACACCCATGGAGGATTTCACGGCGACGGTATTAAATGCGAAATATACGACTGTTCAAACACAGATATTGAAAATACTATAAAAAACAGTCATGTCTGGAAACAAGTCCCCTTTTCTCCTAACGTAGAAACTCTATTATATGAAACAATAGGAGATAATAAGTTTGACAGTGGAAATACTTTTGTACCGCAGATAAAAAACGGCTTTTATACTTTTTATGATAGACACGCAGATACCGAAAATCCACGCGATGATACAAAGGTCTTTGACAGAGGTTCTTTCAATTTATCACTGGCAGTATATGATGCCGATAGTAAAAAACTTTATTATCTTGATATCGACACTTAAAATTATATAACACAAATTCAAAATACGTATTGCAGAATGACACCGTGTAATACGTATTTTTTATGTAATTTCTTCTGTTAACAGTATTTTCAGCTCTGATTTTCCCATGTATACGTTTTGTAGCGTCAAAATCTTTGTGCAAACCTGACACAATCCAAAAATGCCGTTTGTGTATTATCTCAATTGTTTTTCGTAAGTAAAAATAATACCATAAAATTGCAAACAGAAAGATAATTTTGTTTGCATGTGCTTTATGTACCATTCAAATTTAAAAGTCAAAAGGAGGAGATTATCAAAAACATAATAACAATAGCTCAGCTGAGAGACAAACTTCCGTAAGGAGATGAAAATAATGAACGACATAGATTTCCGAGCATTTTCGGTCCGAAATAAGATTCTCATGGCGCTGCTAATCATAGATGAACTTTTTCTGATTATTGCCGCCGCTTTCTTTTCCATCAAAATCCGCGGCCCGATTACAACAATTTTAGTCTGCTCACCCTGTGTAATCACTTTTATCTATGCCCTGTTATCCGTTGCCGAAAAGGGCGCAGGCCCCTTCTGTACACTTTGCGCTTTTATAGCCGATGCCGCCGTCTTTGCGGCCGCAGCCTTTTCCCTTTATTTTCTGCCGACGGGCCTTTACATTTTGACGGCAATCGGCATGGTAGGTATCGTTTTGTTCCTCATTGGATTTTCTCAGGCGAAAGTAATTTCATCCTACGGTCTTTTTTTCATGAACGCATGTTTCTTTGCCGTCACTGTTTTGCTCGGATACGGTATGCTTTCATCTCACGCCCGAGAAGGCGCAAGGGGCGCTATCAGCACAATTATCGGCCTTCCCTTCTCTTCGCTTTTGTTATTGCGGATATGGCTTCCGTCGCACGCAATAAAAAAGCGGAAAATTAAAAGCGGAAAAATCGAGGAAGCAGATGTTTTCGTCACCCGGCAAATTTTCGGAAATAGCAAATTTGCTTTTCGGCGCACAATGAAATGATTTTCACGCATATACCGCCAAATGCCCTTTGCGCATTATTTCAGTTATTTTCGGCAAATGAAAATGATGCCGCACGTCGGCACCGGACTAAATACCCCCTCGGATATTTTCACGCGTTAAAACCAAAAACAACTTTTCGAATTATAAAAAGATATAAAAACAACCTTTCATCTGAAAGACACACATCTTTAAGGAGATGAAATTTATGAAAGACAAAAAGTTTAAAGCGTTTTCGGTAATCCGTTTGATTTTTGCGGCGCTGCTTATAGCGGAGGCTTTGTTTCTGATTTACTGTGCTGTTTTAAATATTTTTTTCTATGAACCTCACATCAACAGGATGACTGCACGTATTTTGACGTGTGCGCCTTTTATAATATCCTTTATCTACTCTTTGATATCGGTATTTGAAAAAAGCAGAAGCAATTCAAAAACACTCATTGCGGGAATAACAGGAGCCGTAATCTCTTTTGCCGCAGTCGCCGCGCTTTCTTTTTGGCCATTGGAAATATTCCTTTTGGTGGCAATGGCCGTCTTCGGAGTGATACTCGCCGCTCACGGTTTAGCAAAGGCAAAAATAACCTTCTCCTACGGAATAATATGTCTGAGCGTCATGTACTTTAACCTGTTCACTCTCCCCCGACTCTTTTATGATTACAGCGGAATGGACATTTTGGAAATCATGGTGTCAATCATATTCATCACGGTCGTCTGCGCGTTTATGATCGCGGACCTGGTTCTTGCGGCAAAGCTCGAAAAAACTCAAGGACATATTGAAGCAAAAACGGAACGCTGAATTTTTAAAAGTTCGGATAATTCTAAGCTTTTTTCCTTTACATAAACATCAATAAACCTCAAAAAAGGCCCCCGCTTTTCGCGGGAGGCCCCTTTTATTTTGATATTTACTTTAAGTCAACAGGTTAGACCTGCCAGCTCCATTTGTAGAAACGAACCTTAACAACATCCTCAACGGTGTTGCCGTTAACGTCGGTAACAATAACCTTTACCCAGCAGGAACGGGCTCCGATGCCTCTTCCGTTGGGGCTGATTGTAGCTGTACCGTCGCCGTTATCTACAATATTTGCCTCAGGATTGTCAACAGACCAGTTAGCATATTCCCATTTAACGCTTGCTATCTCTGCTCCGTCGTTTACTTTAATACCGAGAACTGTGGACTGAGTCTTATACATCTTATACCAAGGAACCTTTGCGTAAGCAACCTGACCGTCAACAACCTGACCGTTCTGTGTAATCTCAACACCGGTTACCTTAGTGTAAGGAGCAAGTGAATCAATGGCATTGCGAAGGGCCTGAGCTGCTGCGTCAACATAATCCTGATCGTTTACGTCAAGACCTCTGTCAACGTTCTCAGCTTCTTTCAAAGCGTTCTCCAAAGCCTTAATGGAAGCGGCTGTATACTTATCGGAAAGGCCGGTTCCGAGAAGAGCCTGAGCCTCTGCTATAATCTCGTCGAGGGCTGTGTAGTTAGCTCCCTGAAGAGAAAGCTTAACGTTGTTGAGCTTCTCTGCAGCTGCGTCTACATCTGCCTGTCTGAGAATGTTGGGCATCTCGTCACGAAGAGCCTTTGCCTGTGCAAGAGCTGTTTCAAGAGCGGTTCTGGAAGCGAGTGTATAGTCACCGTATCCGGGAGCTGCCATCTTAGCCTCTGCCGCTGCAATAGCGTCAAGAAGCACTGTAAGGTCGGCATCTTTGTAAACAAGCTCAACTGTAAGAGCTTCCGCTGCATCGTCGACAATCTTCTGTTCCTTAATTGTAAGGTTGCGGCTGTCGAGAAGTGCGTTTGCGGAAATGATAGCAGCCATGAACTCGTCAAGGGAACCAGCTGTGTAAAGTCCGCTTGCCTCAGCCTTTTCATAATCGAGAGTTGCTTTTACAACTGCTGCCTCAAGTGCGCTGTAATCGGCACCCTTGAGTGTAAGCTCCATAGCGTTAAGAGCGGCTGCCTTAGCGTCTACGGCATCCTGCTCAGTGACGTTGGGCTTACTGTCAACCATTGCCTGAGCATCGTTGCGTGCTGCTCTGAGAGCTGCAACTGATTCGTCTGTATAATCAGCTATATCCTCTGCTCCAAGCTTTGCATCCGCTGCTGCGATTGCCGCTTTAAGAGCGTCAAGGTTTGCATCTTTATATCCGCTTTCACCGGGCATTACTGTCTCCAGCTTACCGGCTGCTGCGTCTACGTCATCCTGCTTTGTTATGTCAAGATTGCGGTCAACGTTCTTTGCCTCTTCGAGAGCGTCTTTAACTGCCTGAATTGTTTCGGGAGTATAAAGCTCTTCTGTCTCCGGATCGGCAAGGAAATCTTCCGCTGCTTTAATAGCTGCGTCAAGACCTGCATAATCTGCTTTCTTAAGCTCAAGCTTTACATTGTTAAGAGCTTCAACAGCCTGATTGATAATCTCCTGATTATCTACATCTCCGCCGTATGTAGCGAGAGCTTCACGAGCGACTTTAATGGCTGATGAAAGAGCTGCCTTAGATTCTTCTGTATACTCGTCTCCTGCCTCGTTGAGAGTCTTCTGAGCTGCTTCAATTGCAGCTTCAAGAGCGGAAGTATCAGCTGCTTTCTTTTCAAGCTGTACGGCATTGAGAGCCTTTACTGCGTCATCAACAATTGACTGCTCCTTAATCGAATATGTGCGGTCAACTGCTTTTGCAACGCCTATTGCACTTTCAAGACGTGCCATAGAAGCATCTGTATACTTTCCTGACTCTCTTGCAGATGCAAGTTCTGCCTCACGAGCTTCGATAGCTGCATCGAGAGCTGCATAGTCGGCTGCTTTAAGAACAAGATGTGTTGCCGCTACAAGAGCATCTCTTGCTGCGTCAATTACATTCTGCTGGTCAACGGTAAGCTCACGGCTTACGTCCTTTGCAGCTGCAAGGGCATTGTTAAGAGCCTGAACGGAAGCATCTGTAAAATCAGCTATATCGGAACGCTTAAGCTCCGCTTCGGCAGCGGCGATTGCTGCGTCAAGCTTTGTATAATCAGCGCCTTTAAGGGTAAGACCTGCAAGAGCGTCTGTAATAGCCTTTGCTGCTGCGTCAACTGTTGCCTGATAAGTGATGTCCTTATCTCTGAGAACATCAGCAGAAGCAAGATAAGCTTCTTCAAGAGCCTTTACTGAAATTGCAGTATAGTTCTGAATGTCTGAAGACTCAAGCTTTGCCTTAGCCTGTGCTACAGCTGCATCAAATGCTGCATAGTCAGCGGGAAGCTTTTTAAGGCCTGCAATTGCTCGGTTAAGAGCGAGAGCCTGAGCATTAATCTTAGTCTGCTCAGATGCAGGAAGTCTGTTTTCGGGCTTGAGAGCCTCTTTAGCTTCGTCTGCAAGAGCCTTTACCGCTGCAAAAGCATCTGCATCAAAATATTTGGGATTAAGTTTGCTGAAATTATTGACAGCAGCCTGAAGTGCTGTATAATTTGCAAACTTTACAAGTCCTGTAACTGCATCTGCAAGCTCTGTTGCCGCCTTATCAATCTGAGACTGCTGACGTACGTCAAGGTCTGCGGGAACTGCAAGAGCTGCATCATACTTTTCTCTGAGAGCTGCAAGTGAATCAGCTGTATAGGTTTCGTCAACCTTAGCATTTTCGAGAATTGCCTTTGCGTCTGCCTTTGCAGCGTCAAGAGCGGAATAGTCAGCCTCTTTATATTCGAGAGAATTAACTGCAAGCTGAAGAGCCCGAGCGTATTTGTCGATAACGCTCTGCTGCTCTATAACGTTACCTGCAACTTTTTGTGCATTTGCAAGTGCGTTAACTACATCGCCCCAAGTGGCCTCTGTATAATATTCAGAGTCACCTTCTGCAGCGTTTGCAGCTGCGATTGCAGAGTTAAGGGCGCGCTTATCGAGAACTGTAACAGTAAGAGGAATATCACGAGTTAAATGTGTCTGTCCGCCGGTACTTGTACTTCTTCCGTCATAGTTAACCTGAAGAGCGGTATCGTAAACTTTTCCACCGTCGGCAACGAAGG
This sequence comes from uncultured Oscillospiraceae bacterium, assembly GCA_958451705.1. Taxonomy (GTDB): domain Bacteria; phylum Bacillota; class Clostridia; order Oscillospirales; family Acutalibacteraceae; genus UMGS263. The sequence goes on along the minus strand of CAUDRD010000044.1, from coordinate 3,141 downwards.
TTACTGTGATAACAGCGCTTTTCCAGTTATTTCCTCCGAAAAGATTACCCGGAAGAGCACCGATGTAGTTATCCCAGTCAACGGTGAAGGATTTACCTAAAGTACTAATAAGGGTCTGAGGATGTGAATCATCACGGGTATAAATCCAGCCGTAGTTTACGCCCTGGTTTTTCTTTGCAAAAAGGGTAAACTGGAATCTGAATTCCTGATTATCCTGAGTCTGAATAAAGACGAAATTCTGATAATCCGCTTTAAATGACACATAATGACCTGCATCCACACCGTCTACATGGTCACCGGTGGTTTGCTGAACCGGACCGGTTGGTTCGGCGGCAAGGGCAACGGGCATTACCGAAATTGCCATAACCAGCGCCAATATCAAAGCAAGTATTCTCTTGCCTGAGAAGACTTTCTTAGCTTTCATTGTGTTCAAAACACCTCTTTCTGAGTCAGAATATTTTTGACTCTAAGGACGGCTCGTACCGGGAATAATCCCGGTGCGAACCGAATTTCAATTTACCTTACGCCCATTCGAGAGCGCCGATTGCGTCATAAATTGCCATTTCAGCGGCGTCAACCTCTGCCTGTCTGTCAGCTGTAGGCTTTGAATCGAGAAGAGCCTGAGCTGCAATTACAGCGGCCTCAACACCGGAGAAATCAACGTAATCGCCGGGATAATAGAGATCTGCCATTGAAATTGCCATTTCGAGCATTTCGGTATTTGCGTAAGTTACATCAGGCTTCTCAAGACCTGCAACAGCGTCGAGAACCGCCTGTGCATATGCCTCAACCTTTGCTTCCCAGTCTTTATCTTCACGGGTTATTGTGGTCTTGGCATTTTCGGCAGCTGCAACAGCCTCGTTGAGAGCCGCAACGGATTCATCAGTGTAATTCTGAAGATCCTTGGGAACCTTTGCAAGAGCGTTGTCAATTGCCGTAAAGTCAGCAGGAGCATACTGGAGAGCTGCAACTGCATCGTTTATAGCCTTAGCCAGCTCATCAACCTCCGCCTGATTGCGGATATCGTACTCACCGGCAAGGAAGTCTTCAGCAGCAGCTATTGCTTTTGTAACTGCTGTAAAGTCTGCATAATCAGATGCATCAAGCATCTTAGCTCCATAGAGAGCTACGTTAAGCTGAGAAATATCAGCGGGGAGATAGTCGAGAGCTGCAACTGCATCGTTAAGAGCTGCCGCTGCTGCGTCAACTTTTCTCTGGTTTGCGGCTGTAAGCTCGTAATTTGCTTCAAGCTCAGCCTTAGCTGCGTTATAAGCTGCCTGTGCCTTTGCAAAGGCGATCTCGCTGTAGTCTGCGGGATTGAGCTTTTCGAAAGCAGCTATTGCTCCTTCGAGAGCTTCGGTATTTACATAAACCTTGGACTGTGCAACAACAAACATTCCTGCGTTATCCCATGTAAATGTAAATACGCTGTTTTCGAGAACTGCCTCAACAGGTGTAAGAGCGCCATCCTCAGAAACGGCAAATACGGCTGTATTTGCGGCAAACTGCGGTATGGAAATTCTTACGCTCTTAGAAGGCGTTGTCTCTGCGCCGCCGGAAGTAAGGGCAAGGTCATAAAGACGGATTGCACTATATCCTTTAGCGAGAATTGCATCGTAAACATCTCCGCTGACAATTGATTTAACTGTCATAACGGTATCTGCGGGAAGAACTCCGCTGTCTGCACGAAGAGTAATACCTGTTGCAGCATCCTCAAAGAGGAAGTCGTTTTTAAGGATACTCAGCTGCGCTTCTGCATCGGTGAGAACGGAGAGATTTGAAACAAGTCTCTTCTGGTCTGATGTAAGAGCGTTATATGCGTCTCTTGCAGCGACAATCTGCTCTTCCTTCTCTACGGTTACGTCACCGATTGCAGCGATAAGATCTTCAACAGCCTTTGCCGCTGCTTCGTCTGCCTGCTGCTTGAGTAAAGCTGCGAAGGTTGACTCTGCATTAGTGAGAACCGCATAATTTGTTACAAGGGCTTTCTGTGAAGCAGTAAGCTTATCGTAAGCTGTGCGTGCTTCTTTAATAGCAGCTTCACTGTCGAGAGTTACTGTACCGATTGCATTAATCTTATCAATAACTGCCTGTGCTGCTTCCATATCGCCCTGAGCAGCCTGAACAAGCTCATCATAAGCTGCTCTTGCTGCAACGAGGACATCATAGTTTGTGACAAGAGCCTTCTGTGACTGGGTAAGCTCTGCATAAGCAGCCTCTGCCGCCTCAATAAGCTCCTTGCTGTTAACAGTAACCTTACCTATTGCGTTAATCTTTGCAATTACGGGTGCTGCCGCAGCTGCGTCTTCCTGATCGCCTTTAAGCTCTGCGTAGCGTGCTTCAGCAGCTGTGAGAACTGCATAGTTGCTTACGCCGGCTTTCAGCTCATCGTCAAGAGCATCATAAGCTGCACGGGCAAGGTCAATTTTAATCTTGCTTGATGAAGTATATGTAACTTCGCCGATTGCGTCGATCTTATCTTCAACAGCTTTGATTATAACTTCATTTTCTTTTGCAGCCTCTAAAGCTGCTTCAGCTGCAACAAGAACGTCGTAATTGGAAACGAGTTTCTTCTGACGAAGTTCCAGAGCGTTGTAAGCTTCACGGGCTTCTTTGATTGCAGCTTCACTGTCAACCGTTACCTTGCCGATTGCGCTTATCTTTGCGACAACTGCATCAACAGCCGGGTCATAGTTTTCAAGTGAACGAATCTTTGCAACTGCCTCTTTGAGCTTTGCAACGGTAGCTTCACTGATATTTGCCTTTATTTCAGCATAGAACTGATCATATTCCAGCTCAAGAGCGTAAACTGCCTGAGCGTTCTCCAATGTCAGAGAATCAGTTGCCGGCAAGGCGTTTACCTTTACAGTAAAGGCATCTGCAACGCCCTTATAGAACTGTGCATTGGCAAGCTCATTGAGCTTATCAAGCTGAGTTACGGCAGGATTTGTTTCAGTAGCTGCAACAAGCTCATCGTTAACTGTTGCAAGCTGTTCTGCTGAAAAGCGTCCTGCTGCATTGAGAACATCTCGTACTGCGTCCCAGTCAGCAGGATTCAGAGCCGTGACATCGTTATTGGGAATAAGTTTGTCAAGATTTGCACTGAACTCCTCGAAGGTGATTGTACGGGCTACAACTGCA
>CAUDRD010000043.1 GCA_958451705.1 uncultured Oscillospiraceae bacterium | reverse complement strand
TATACTCCTATCTTACTTAAAATACGATAAGGAGAAAGTTTTTATTCAGCTTACTCCCATTCAACTGTGGCCGGGGGTTTACTCGTTATATCGTAAACCACTCGGTTTATACTGCGAACCTCATTGGTAATACGGCTGCTTGTCTTTTCAAGGACTTCATAGGGAAGTCTTGTCCAGTCAACCGTCATAAAGTCATCGGTATTTACCGCGCGAAGGGCAACGGTATAACCGTATGTTCTTGCGTCGCCCATTACGCCTACGCTTCTGTTTGCGGTAAGCACGGCAAAATACTGGCTTATACTCCTTTCGAGACCTGCCGCAGCGACTTCTTCACGGAAAATTGCATCTGCATCCTGAAGGACCTTGAGCTTTTCGGCAGTGATTTCGCCTATAATTCTGACTGCAAGTCCCGGTCCCGGGAAGGGCTGACGCCATACAAGGTCATGAGGTATGCCAAGCTGCTCTCCCGCCGCTCTTACTTCATCCTTAAACAGGTCACGAAGAGGCTCAACTATCTCGTCAAAATCTATTACGTCGGGAAGTCCGCCGACGTTGTGGTGGCTCTTTATAACAGAGGCATCTCCCGCTCCGCTTTCAATTACATCGGGATAAATGGTTCCCTGTACAAGGCAGTGGACCTTACCTATTTTCTTTGCTTCGTCTTCAAAAACTCTTATAAACTCACTGCCTATAATTTTACGCTTTTTCTCGGGCTCAGTAACTCCCGCAAGCTTATCGAGGAAACGCTGCTGAGCGTTTACTCTTATAATATTCATATTAAAGGTTTCTTTAAAGGTTTTTTCTACATAATCGCCCTCGTCTTTACGAAGAAGACCGTGGTCTACAAAAACGCAGGTAAGGTTATCCCCAACCGCTTTATGGAGAAGAACTGCGGCAACAGAAGAGTCTACGCCTCCGCTGAGAGCACAGAGAACTTTTTTGCCCGCAAGGTATTTTTTATATTTTTCAACGGAAGCTGTTACAAAATCCGCCATATTCCAGTCTCCGGCACATTGGCAGACAGAGAAAAGGAAATTGCTGAGAATCTGGTTTCCGTACTGGGTGTGAGTTACCTCCGGGTGGAACTGAACGCCGTAGAGCTTGCGCTGAGAATCCTCCATAGCAGCACAGGGACAGTTATCTGTTGTAGCCGTAACGCTGAAAGACGCCGGAACTGCCTTTACATAATCCGTATGGCTCATCCAGCAGATGCTCTCACGGGGAACATCTTTAAACAGGACACCCTCGCCTGCGTAAAGTTTTACTTTACCGTATTCGCTTATGCTTCCGGCGCTGCAGATTTCACCGCCGCCCATATATGCCATAAGCTGGCATCCGTAGCAGATACCGAGAATCGGAACACCGATATTGAGTATTTCCGGCGTATAGTGAGGAGAGGACTCTTCATATACGCTGTTAGGTCCTCCCGTAAAGATTATACCTTTGTATCCTGCCTCTTTAATTTCATCAAGAGTTATTTTGCTGTAAGATTTTACTTCAGCATAAACGTGCAAATCACGCACACGTCTTGCAATCAGCTGATTATATTGACCGCCAAAATCAAGCACAAGTATTTTATCCAAGTTTTTTCCGCCTTTCACTGTGTTATTATATTCCGGTCATTATTTTAATCCAAAACGGCTCCATATTCAAATATTTTTTCAATTTTTCTGCAGACAGTCTTCATCGACCGCATAAACAAAGCGTTTTTGCGGCCGATGATCAGCACATTTTAAGTTGTATTTATCTTACGCCGAAAAGCAGTTCGCCGTATGTTGGGAACGGCCAATACTTCTCTGACATTACCGTTTCCGCTTCGTCTGCAACGGCACGAAGTTCGCCCATTTTAGCCAGAACGGTATCTCTTATACCGTAAGCCTCCTCTTCTACATCGGTAAGTGCCTTTACTTTCATAACCGCTTCATCAAGCTCATCGGTTTTTACTGCAATCTGATCTGTGAGTACCGAAAGCTTCTTAACAAGCTCTTTCTCATATGTACATGGGATATCAGAATCTACGCTCTTCTTTGCAGCGGCGGTTTTTGCTACGTCTGCCACATAGCTTTCGATAGCGGGAAGGATCTGTCTCTTCGCCATGTCAACCATTGTATTAGCTTCGATTACTACGGTCTTGCAGTAGTTTTCAAGCATGATTTCGCATCTCGACTGAAGCTCCGGCTCTGAATATACATTGTGAGCTGTGAGCATTTTTACATTCTTTTCATCTAAGAGATGAGGCATACAGTCGGGAGTTGTGCGGTAATTAAGAAGCCCTCTGTTCTCCGTTGCCTCATGAATCCAGGTGTCATCATAGCCGTTTCCGTTAAAGATAATGCGCTTGTGATCCTTAATGGTCTTTTTGATCATTTCATGAAGAGCGGTTTCAAAATCATCCACGTTTTCAAGACGGTCGGCATAAACTTTAAGAGACTCAGCAACTGCGCTGTTGAGCATGATGTTTGCACAGGCGATGCTGTTTGAAGAACCGAGCATACGGAACTCGAACTTATTGCCGGTGAAGGCAAAGGGTGAAGTTCTGTTTCGGTCGGTGGTGTCTCTGGGGAATTTCGGAAGAACGTCTACGCCAAGCTTCATAGTGGTCTTTTTCGCCGCATTGTAAGCTGTATCGTTCTCAATAGCTTCGAGTATTGCAGTAAGCTCATCGCCCAGGAACATGGACACCACTGCGGGAGGAGCTTCGTTAGCGCCCAAACGATGGTCGTTTCCTGCTGTGGCAACGGCAATACGAAGCAGATCCTGATAATCGTCAACAGCCTTAATTACTGCGCAGAGGAAAAGGAGGAACTGTGCGTTTTCATGGGGTGTTTCACCGGGAGTTAAAAGGTTTACGCCTGTATCGGTAGCAAGTGACCAGTTGTTATGCTTTCCGCTTCCGTTAACGCCGGCAAAGGGCTTTTCATGGAGCAGGCATACAAGGCCGTGCCTTGAGGCAACCTTCTGCATTATTTCCATTGTAAGCTGGTTGTGGTCGGTGGCGATGTTTGTGGTCTGGTAAATCGGAGCCAGCTCATGCTGCGCCGGAGCAACTTCGTTATGCTTTGTTTTAGCAAAGATTCCCAGCTTCCAAAGCTCGTTATCAAGGTCTTCCATATAAGCTTCTACTCTGGGCTTAATTACTCCGAAGTAGTGGTCATCCATCTCCTGACCCTTGGGAGGACGTGCGCCGAAAAGAGTGCGTCCTGTATAAATAAGGTCTTTGCGCTTATCGTACATCTCTTTATCTACAAGGAAATACTCCTGCTCAGGGCCGACGCTTGTGTGTACGTATTTTACACTGGTGTTGCCGAAAAGTCTCAAAATACGCAGCGCCTGACGGTTAAGAGCTTCCATTGAACGAAGAAGCGGAGTCTTTTTATCAAGAGCCTCACCGCCGTAAGCGCAGAAAGCGGTGGGAATACATAAGGTCTTTCCTTTAATAAACGCATAGGAAGTGGGATCCCATGCGGTATAGCCTCTTGCCTCAAAGGTAGCCCTCAATCCTCCTGAGGGGAATGAGGATGCATCCGGCTCACCTTTTATAAGCTCTTTACCGGAAAACTCCATTATTACTCCTCCGTCGGGAGAAGGAGTGATAAAGCTGTCGTGCTTTTCCGCAGTAATGCCGGTTAAAGGCTGGAACCAGTGAGTAAAATGCGTTGCTCCGTGTTCAACTGCCCAGTCTTTCATAGCAGAGGCAACGGCGTTTGCTACTGATAAATCGAGCTTTGCTCCCTCATCAATTGTTTTTTTCAGCGACTGATATACTTCCGATGACAAATTTGCTTTCATTACCCTGTCATCAAATACGAGACAGCCAAAAAACTCAGGAACTTTTTCCATAACGGACTCCCCTTTGCAAAATAATAAATAAAATAAGTAAAAAGAAAAGGCGTCTATGAGGTTGCCCTCAAAGACGCCTTTGCCTTTTCATGTGCCAAATTATACAACACCTAAAGTCTCTTGTCAACGCCGTTTTTTTAGACATTCGCCGTGTTTTTCAGAAAATTTTTGGTGCATTTTACCATAGGTCGTACTTTTTAAATTCTTTCGTTGACAAACAATATCACCTGTGATAAAATTCACCATTGATGAGCAAAGGCGTTCATTTACGGGAGAAGTGTCTCTTCCCGCTTAAATGAACGCCTTTGTTTTTTATTTTATTCCGAAAGGGTGGAAAAATATGTACTTAGAAGGTCAAGTACGCATCCCCTCCGGCTGCGCAATAGCCGCAGTTATTTCCAAGGAAGGAAAAAGAATGACCGGAGAAAAAATTATTGAAGCCATGAAGCCCATGCACGATAGGTCCAACGGCCTCGGAGGAGGCTTTGCCGGGTACGGCATTTATCCTAAATATAAAGAAATGTATGCGCTGCATATTTTCTATGATGATAAAGAGATTAGATCCGACTGTGAAAAATATCTTAAAGAAAAATTTGAAATTGTTCAGGCAGAGGAAATACCAATAAGAAAAACTCCTAAAATTACCGATGAGCCTTTTATCTGGCGTTATTTTGTCTCTCCCCTTAAATCTGTTCTCCAGCGCAAACAGCAGAACGAAAAAGAGTTCGTTGCCAGAACTGTTATGAAGATAAACACACGCTTCAAGGGGGCTTACGTTTTTTCAAGCGGTAAAAACATGGGCGCATTTAAAGCCGTAGGTTATCCCGAGGATGTAGGATACTTTTACAGACTCGACGAATACGAGGGCTATTCCTGGACATCTCACGGAAGATACCCCACCAACACCCCCGGCTGGTGGGGCGGCGCTCATCCCTTTGCGCTTCTTGATTATTCCATTGTACACAACGGCGAAATTTCCTCCTACGACGCTAACCGCCGTTTTATCGAGATGTTCGGCTATAAATGCACCTTGCAGACTGACACCGAGGTTATAACATATATAATGGATTACCTCCTCAGAAGACAGGGGCTCACTCTCGAAGAAGCCGCCAGCGTAATTGCAGCTCCCTTTTGGAGCACAATAGCTCAGAAGAGCGAAGAAGAGAGAAAGGTTTTAAACTATCTCAGAATGATGTTCTCAAGCCTTCTCATCACAGGTCCTTTTTCAATAGTCTTAGGCTTTGAGGGAGGTCTTATGGCTCTCAACGACCGCCTTAAGCTCCGTTCCATGGTAGTGGGAAGCAAGGACGACAAGGTTTATATTGCCAGCGAAGAAGCATCCATTCGCACAATGGAGCCGGATGCTGAAAACATATATGCTCCCGCCGGCGGAGAACCGGTTATTGTAAGAGTGAAAGAGGGGTGCTATTAATGGGAATCGAATTTATATATCCTGAATTTGAAGTTGTAAGAAACGAAAAAAGATGTACCACCTGCCGCATATGCGTACAGCAATGCGCTAACGGAGTGCATATTTACGACGAAAAAAGCAAAACAATATTAAGCGACGATACAAAATGCGTCAACTGCCAAAGGTGCGTTTCATTCTGCCCCACAATGGCATTAAAAATCGTTAAGAGCGACTGCACCTTCCGTCCCAACGCAAACTGGCGTGACGATGCGGTAAAGGAAATTTACAAACAGGCAAACAGCGGCGGTGTGCTCCTTTCTTCAATGGGCAGCCCTAAAACCATCCCCGTCTACTGGGATAAAATTCTCATTAACGCCTCTCAGGTTACAAATCCTTCCATTGACCCCTTGAGGGAGCCTATGGAGACACGGGTGTTTTTAGGAAAGAAGCCTGAGAAAATCCGCCGTGACGAAAACGGTAAGCTCATCTGCGATATGGGACCACATATGGAGCTTTCAATGCCCGTAATGTTTTCGGCAATGAGCTATGGCTCAATCAGCTACAACGCCCATGAATGTTTGGCAAAAGCGGCGGCAGAGCTTGGCATATATTACAACACCGGTGAAGGCGGCCTCCATGAGGATTTTTACGTCTACGGCAAAAACACCATTGTACAGGTGGCATCGGGACGTTTCGGCGTTCACAAGGATTACCTTGAAGCGGGAGCCGCAGTTGAAATCAAAATGGGTCAGGGCGCAAAGCCCGGCATCGGCGGACATTTGCCCGGCACTAAAATAGTCGGCGATATTTCCCGCACACGAATGATCCCCGAAGGCTCCGACGCTATTTCTCCCGCTCCCCACCACGACATTTATTCAATCGAGGATCTCAGGCAGCTTGTCTACTCCTTAAAGGAAGCTACGGAGTACCAAAAGCCCATTATCGTAAAGGTTGCCGCAGTTCACAACATTGCCGCAATTGCCAGCGGTATTGCGAGAAGCGGAGCGGATATTATAGCAATAGACGGCTTTAGAGGCGGCACGGGAGCGGCACCTACAAGAATCCGTGACAATGTTGGTATACCGGTTGAACTGGCTCTGGCAGCAGTTGACCAGCGTCTTCGCAGCGAGGGAATACGCAACAATGTCTCCCTTGTTGCAGGAGGCAGCATCAGAAGCGCCGCTGACGTTGTAAAGGCAATAGCTTTAGGCGCCGACGCCTGTTATGTGGCTACTGCTCCCCTTCTTGCAATGGGATGTCACCTTTGCAGAAACTGCCAAAGCGGCAACTGCAACTGGGGTATCGCAACCCAGCGCCCTGAGCTTGTAAAAAGACTTGACCCTGAGGAAGGCAAAACAAGGCTCATAAACCTGATGACTGCATGGAAGCACGAAATAAAGGAGCTTATGGGCGGCATGGGAATTAACTCCATTGAAGCTCTCAGAGGCAACCGTTTAATGCTCAGAGGCGTTGGCCTTAACTCCAAGGAGCTTGAGATTTTGGGAATTTCTCACGCAGGTGAATGATGAAAAATTTATTGTTTAGATAAATTTGCGACTGTGAGGAAATCCAAAGTAAACCGTATGAAAAATCCCAACACAAAATTCAATGCAATAAATCTTTTTACCCATTTGGTATAAATGACATAGAAAAAGATTCGGAGGTATGGTAAAATATTATGGTACTGTGCGCTAAAGATTTTGATTACAGAAATTTAAACGAAACTATAAGAAACAGCTCCGAAAACTGCACCGTAACCGACTGCATCGGTCAGCGCTTTATCGGAGCGGGAATGGAAAATAAAAATATCACAATTGAGGGCGTTCCCGGAAACGCTTTGGGTGCTTATCTTAACGGAGCGACTATTTCCGTTAAAGGCAACGCTCAGGACGCTGTAGGCGACACTATGAACGCAGGACAAATTGTAATAGACGGCAGCGTCGGCGACGCAGCAGGCTACGCTATGAGAGGCGGAGAAATCTATGTAAGGGGAAGCGCCGGATACCGTGCCGGAATACATATGAAGGCATACAACAATATGCTGCCGATTATGGTAATAGGCGGCAGAACCGGCAGCTTTTTAGGCGAATATCAGGCCGGCGGACTTATAATAGTTTTAGGTCTTAACGAAGACGACAAAAAAATCGTGGGCAATTTTACCGGAACCGGAATGCACGGAGGAAAAATATTCCTGCGCTCCGACTGCCAGGGAATTGTCTTTCCCGGTCAGGTAAACGTCTCCCCTGCAAGCGATGAGGATTTAGCCGAAATAAGAGAATATGTAGAAAAATTCTGCACCCTTTTCTCTCTTGATGTAAGCAAAATAATGGATTCAAAGTTTACGGTTATCACCCCAAACAGCAAAAACCCGTACAAGCAAATGTACGTTGCAAATTAATTGAAGGTAGGTAGGATTATGAATTATTCAGCCGGAGAGGTTATGCAATATGTCAGCGAGGAAGACGTTAAGTTTATAAGACTCGCCTTCTGCGACGTTTACGGAAAACAGAAGAATATATCCATTATGCCCGGGGAGCTTGAGCGTGCTTTTAAATGCGGTATTGCCATCGACGCTTCGGCTATTTCGGGCTTCGGCGGGGAGGTACACTCCGACCTTTTCCTTCACCCGGACCCAACTACTATCGCCGTTTTCCCCTGGAGGCCGGAGCATGGCAGAGTGGTGCGTATGTTCTGCAACATAACCTATCCCGACGGCAGAGCCTTTGAAAACGACGCCAGAACCCTCCTAAAAAAGGCCATTGCCGACGCAAAAAATGCAGGATACTCCTTCTCCTTCGGCTCAGAAATGGAATTCTATCTCTTTAAGCTTGACGAAAACGGAAACCCCACAAAAGAACCCTATGACAGCGCAAGCTATATGGACATTGCCCCCGACGACAAAGGGGAAAACATACGCCGTGAAATCTGTCTTACTCTCGAGGAAATGGGAATACGCCCTGAAGGCTCCCACCACGAAGAGGGACCGGGACAAAACGAAATAGATTTTCGCTATTCCGACGCCCTTACCGCCGCAGATAACGCCATTACCTTTTCGGCGGTGGTAAAGACAGTGGCAGCCGCAAACGGCCTTTGCGCCGATTTTTCGCCAAAGCCTTTAAAGAACAGACCCGGCAGCGGTCTTCATATAAACATGTCCGTAAAGAGCGACAAAACCGACGAGGATTTAATGCCGTACATGATTGCAGGAATACTGGAAAAAATCTCTGATATGACCGTTTTCTTAAATCCTACATCCCAGTCCTTTGAGCGTTTGGGAAAGGACAAGGCTCCTAAATATATAACCTGGTCAAGTGAAAACCGTTCGCAGCTTGTACGCATCCCTGCTGCTCAGGGAGAATACAAAAGAGCAGAGCTGCGTTCCTCCGACCCCAGCGCAAACCCGTATATTGCATACACTCTGCTTATTTATGCCGGAATGTACGGAATCGAAAATAAGCTAAAATTACCGGAAGCTGCCGACATAAACCTTTTTACAGCCAGCAGCGAGACTTTGGCAAAATACAAAACCCTTCCCCAGACTTTGGAAGAAGCTGCACAGGAGGCTCTAAAAAGCAGCTTTATAGAAAAGCATCTGCCGAAATCTTTAATTTCCGCTTATTGCAGCGAAAGGTAAGCCACATCAAAAATACTGACGCCGAGGGGGGGAGCAAAATGGTATTTCAGGAGCGTGCTTACAGCACCCTTGTTGTTTCATCCACAACAAAATTTAACAGCGCCGTTACCACTCTGCTCTCTGAAGCGGACTGCTATCCGGTTAACTTCGTCGGCAGCATAGCGGCGGCAAAACGGGCGGTTGCGGAAAGAAAATATGATTTTATAATCATCAACGCCCCTTTAAGCGACGATTTCGGGGAGGATTTTGCCGTAGACATTTGCAGCGACAAGGAAAGCATTGCCCTGCTTATTATAAAATCCGACGTATACGCCGAAATAAACACGAAAGTTGCAAATCAGGGAGTGTTTACCCTTCCGAAGCCTACCTCGGCTCAGATGCTGGCACAGGCCCTAAAATGGATGTCTGCAGCACGGGAACGGCTTCGCCGTCTCGAAAAGAAAAACAGCTCCATGGAAGAGAAGATGGAGGAAATCCGTCTTGTAAACCGTGCAAAGTGGCTCCTTATAGAAAACCTCAGCATGACCGAGGCCGAAGCTCACCGATATATTGAAAAACAGGCTATGGACAGGTGCGTTACAAAGCGCAGCGTAGCTGAAAGCATAATAAAAACTTACAAGTAAAATTTATAATTCAGAAATTTAACTTACTGTAAAAACGGCTCTCTTTACACAAGGGAGCCGTAAAATTTATGTTTTGACTTAGAAATTCTCAGTCAAAGCTGTTTCAGTTTGTAATAACTTATCAGTGAGCACTGACTTTTTCCCGCAGCAAAAAAGTGCGGATAAATATTATAAATTGTAGATTGAATTTTTTCTCCTTATCCGTCACTTTGATAAACTAAAAGGTTTTGCCGCCTATGCCGCGGCACCGCACTTACTTTTGTCCGA
>CAUDRD010000042.1 GCA_958451705.1 uncultured Oscillospiraceae bacterium | reverse complement strand
AGATACAAGCGCAATGGGCCGATACTGTGCCTATAAGCCTTTTATCCGCCTTTTCGACCCCTGTTGCCGTACCGATTACTCTCTTTCTCGACGCACCGGCAAGAAGAGCGTTCTGTGGGGTTTTGAGCTCGCTCATTCTCCTCAGCAGTTCCAGATTATCCTCATATGTTTTGCCGAAGCCTATTCCGGGATCAAGGCAGATACAGGATAGATCCATACCGAAGTTTTCACATTCAGTGAGCATTTTTTCAAAAAACATCTTCACATTTTCCACAACGCCCTCGTCATATTGTGGAACTATATCGGCTGTTCCTCCTCCAGTGTGCATAACTATCCACCCGGCATTGTATTTCTTCACAGTCTCAGCCATTTTCGGATTAAAAATTCCGCTTACGTCGTTTATAATATCGGCTCCGTTTTTAAGGGCAAATTCAGCCGCTTCAGGGTAATATGTATCCACCGAAACGGGAACTCCGGGATTTTTAAGGGCCTCAAATACTGCCCCCAGTCTTTCGATTTCCTCACTGGCGGAAATTTCAACATGACCCGGTCTTGTAGACTGAGCTCCGATATCTATAATATCTGCTCCCGTTTCAATCATCTCACGGGCATGGATTGCAGCTTTTTCGGGATTATTCCAAAGCCCTCCGTCGGAAAAGGAATCGGGGGTAACGTTGAGAATACCCATTATATATGTTTTTTTCCCTAAGGGAAGGGAATATTTGCCGCATTTAAAGCTGTACATCAGCTTCTGCCTCCGCACAGAAGGCTCATAACCTCAGATCTTGTTCTGGCGTCGCTCTTCATTCTGCCCCTGAGAGCCGAAGTCTGTGTAGACGAACCGGCTGCTCTGGCTCCCCTCATTGTCATGCAAAGATGCTCTGCCTCAACTATAACCGCAACACCCTTGGGCTCAAGCTCCTGTTCAAGAAAATCCGCCACCTGTGCAGTCAGACGCTCCTGAAGCTGTGGTCTTTTGGCAAAGGTTGAGACAATTCTCGAAAGCTTTGAAAGACCTATTACCTTTCCGTCGGAGGGTATGTAGGCAATATGAGCTTTGCCCGTAAAGGGAAGCAGATGATGCTCACACATTGAATAAAGAGGAATATCACGAACGATTACCATTTCGTCGTTATTGCTCTCATGGAATATTTTTATGTGCTGTTTGGGGTCTTCGCTTAAACCCCCGAAAATCTCCTCATACATATTGGCAACCCTTCGGGGAGTTTCCAGAAGCCCCTCTCTGTTCGGATCCTCTCCTATTGCCTCTAATATGTCTCGCACCGCCGCTTCGATTTTTGCTTTATCCATTTTTTCACATTCCTTAACTTTAACTGAGTTTTATGAGTATAGTATACTGAGTATCATTTGCGTAATATGTCAGTTCAGCGGGGATTTTTTCACTGTTGTCACAAAACATGTACATCAGGTCGTAAACCCCGTTTTTATTGAACAGATAATCGGCCGCAGAAGCATAATCCTTTTCATTTTTAAACTTTATTTCCACATCGCTTCCAGAATTAACTGCGTCAGCCAGTATTTCACCTGTTTTGCGCTGCTCCTTTTCTGTCCAGGACTCAAAGTAAGTTCCGTTTACATTAAAATAGCTGCTGCCGGAAACGGGACACAGCCCCTTATATTTATCAAAGATAACATGGTCCTTTGATATTTCGTCATCGCTTAAATAGAAATATGCATGGTTATTGACAGAATCGTATCCCTCATCTCTTGCGTCCCACGCCACATCGACATGACCTTTTCCCTTTTCGGTAGTTACCACGTTCCACACATGAAGCATATCTTCCTGACCGTCACGTTTATCTTTTGCTTCCCCGAGGACTATCCCGTTTTCTATTCCGGCACAGCTGAGGAGCATACTCATTGCAGATGTAAATCCGCTGCAGTTTGCCTTGCCGTCAAAAAAGGCTCCGTAAGCCGTGAACACTTCGTTCTCAAGGGAATCGGAGTAAACAGTGCGCTCAGTTAAAGCGTCGTGGAAAAAGAGAGTTTTTTCGTAATCGCTCTTATTCCCTGATGCGCTGACAATTTTCTCTGCCTCTTTAACGCACTTTTCAGAACGCTCGCAGCAATCCTCGTAGCTGAGCCAGTATTTAAGAGTGTAATAGTAATAATTTCCCTTTTGTACATAGGAATAACTATCTTCAAAACAGCCTCTGTCCGGAAAATCAAACTTAACGGCAGTAAACACATTGGTCATTTCATCTGCCGTCACTTCTTCCGGCACACGGAAATCGGTTTTATGTTCCTTGTGATTTTCACAAATGAGGCCATATATATACTTTTCTTTAACCGTAAGCATTTTATAATTGCTTCCGTCGTAATCCTGATTGGAAACGGTCTTTTCCATATCAGGAGCGAAAAACGGTAAATTTTCTAAGCTCTCATTTGGAAAAACAAAAACAACGGTAACGGCACAGCATATCAGCACTAAAAAACCTATGGCAGCTTTTTTTAATTTCACCCTGTCCGTCCTCCGTTATCTTATCTGAGCAACATCCGTAACCACTTCATTGGGCTTGCGGTTTTCGTTTTTAATAAAGTATTCGAGAACTCTTTCGTTTTTGGAATAGTCCTCAATAGATATATCGCTCTTTGTGCAATTTATTACAGAAGAGAAAAACTTATCACCGTCAAGGATATTGTCAAGGGTGAGCACTGCGTCGGTAAAAGCACAAAACGCCTTACCCTGATTTAAAAGCTGCTGGTCCTTGCCGTTTGCCGGATACATCAGATATTTATAAAAGCTGTCGCCGCTGACAGTCTGCTCACCGGCCTTTAAAGTGAGGCTGAAATCATCTCCCTTATAGGAAAGTGCCTGTTCAAAGGTCATGGGAATACCGCCGAGCACTTTTACAAGATCGCTCATTCCGCTTTTCGTTACGGAGATGTATCTGTCAATAGTAAGGGAAAAGCCCTGTTCAACGGCCTTTACGACCTGATCCATTCCGCCGTAGGCATAATGGCCGGATAGGGTATCGCTTCTGCCGTCAACGGATACACTGACAGAGGTATCAAAGGGACATACGGAGATTTTTACCTGCTCAAGATCGCAGTGAATAATTACGCCGTATTCTATACCGCTGCTTCCCGTACCGACAAAAAGGATATTTGTGCTGCCCACTAAGTCCGGCATTTCCGGCACAACCTCCTCCGGCTCCCTGGGAGCTTCGCTTTCCGCTTCGGGACTGCCTAAAAGTTTGGAAAAGCTGTAATCGTTGGATTTAAGCAGAATAAATCCCGAAACAGCGCCGAAAACCACGATGAATCCCACAAGCGCCGCTACAAAGGTGGTAATGCGCTTGCGTTCTTTACTTTTTTCAGTAACAAATTTAAGACTTCCGTTTTTCCTTTTCAAAACGTCCACCGTCCTTTGAGCAGAACCTTATTAAAAATCTTCTTGCCTGTAAATTACCTTAATGCCGTTTCAGCAGACAAAGCCGCATTTTAAGCACTGTAAAACAGCATTGACAGTAAAGATTATTATACCCCATGACAGCCATAAAAACAAGAAGCCGGCGGAACTCTTTAGTCCCACCGGAAAATTTTATGTATTGTAATTTTTAAAAAGAACCTTTTCTACGCTTGGCTTTTTTAATATGGCCATAAGGGGGATTCCGAGGATTAAGCATACCGCAGCCTCTCCAAGACCTACGGATAAAGCCGATGCTCCAAAGCCCATCCAGGAAAAACCTTCAGGAAGGAACCACGCAACCTCAAGGCCTACTATAACTGCATTTGCAATAATTGGCGGTATCGCTGCCAAAACAGGTATTCCCTTAACTGTTACCTTTCGCAGCATTCTGGAAAAACAGGCCGCTACAAGAGTTGCCGCCGTTCCGCAGATAACGTCAACCATTCCGTAAGGGCTTGTAAGGTTACCTAAGAAACAGCCAATTGTAAGACCGGGAATAGCTGCCGGGGTAAAAGCTGCAAGAACTGTTAAAGCCTCAGAAATTCTGAACTGAACTCCGGAATAGGCAAGTCCCATTGCAGCAGCCACATAGGTTGCCGCTGCATAGATAGCGGCTATTAAGCCCGCCTCTACAAGGTAGTTGATACTTTTCTTTTTCATGTTCATTTTTCACTCCATAGTTTTATTTTAAGTCAGGATGGTTTCGAACTGACCGCAGAATATGATACTACTCAATTACGCAAAAAACAAGAGTAAATATTAAATGTAAATATATGCCTTCACATCTGTTTTTTCATATACTTTTCAGTTCCTTTAATTTCTTTATGATTTCAGAAACTGTCTCTTCAATTTCCAGCCCGTCGCACTTTACCGTAATATCGGCATACTTTTTGTAAAGTGGCAGCCTCTGCGCATATGTATCCTCAAAGCTTCCGTTTAAAACTATGCCTCTTGAGCTCATATTGCTTATGCGCCTTTTAAGCTCTTCAACGGGAACGTCGAGAAATACGCAAACACCGCTCTGTTTAAGCTTATTCATAGCCTTTTCGCTGTATACGGCGCTGCCTCCCGTGGAAATTACGCTTTTTGAACAGTTGGTTGCACAAATAGCCTCTTCCTCGGTTTTCATAAACTGCTCTATTCCGTCTTTATCAATTATGTCCTGAAGGAGCCTGCCTGTCATCTGCTGAATGACAAGGTCCGTATCAACAAAAGCGCAGTTGACCGCCTTTGCAAGAATTACTCCCACTGTACTTTTTCCGCTGCCCGGCATACCGGTTAAAATAATGTTTTTCATCTCTCTCACCATATCTCCAAAAATCCTTTTGCTATATAAACCGATAAATTAAATTATATGAAATTTTCAATTTTTTGAATTTAAAACTTTTGCCGCTGCCCCATATTTTAAAATAAAAAGCCGCCGCAGCTTTTAAACTGCGGCGGCGAAACACAAAATTCAAACTCTGTAAGCCTTAAATTATCAGACTTCCTCGTGCTTGCCGTAGTAAGCGTTAAGGTACATCTGCTTAATCTCTCTGAAGAGAGGATATCTCGGGTTAGCGCCTGTGCACTGATCGTCGAATGCCTGCTCAACCATCTCGTCAAGAGTTGCAAGGAACTTCTCCTCGTCAACGCCTGCATCCTTGATTGTCTTGGGGATACCCACTGTATCTTTGAGCTCTGTAATCTTAGCAAGAAGAGTGTCAACCTTTTCTTTGTCGGTCTTGCCCTCAAAGCCAAGGAAGGAAGCGATTTCAGCATATCTTGCAAGAGTGTGAGGATACTCGTACTGGGGGAATGTACCCATCTTTCTGGGCTGCTCCGCAGAGTTAAACATAATTACTTCGTTAATGAGAAGTGCGTTTGCAACACCGTGGGGAAGGTGATGGAATGCACCGAGCTTATGAGCCATGGAGTGACATACGCCAAGGAATGCGTTTGCAAAAGCCATGCCTGCCATTGTTGAAGCGTCTGCCATCTTTTCTCTTGCTCTGGGATTTGCAGCTCCCTCGCTGTATGCAGCGGGAAGATAGGCAAAGATATTCTTAAGAGCCTTGAGAGCTACGCCGTCGGCATAGTCGGAAGCCATAACGGAAACATAAGCCTCAAGAGCATGGGTCATAGCGTCGATACCTGATGCTGCTGTAAGTCCCTTAGGCATATTCATCATCATATCTGCATCGATGATAGCCATATTGGGCATAAGCTGATAGTCGGCAAGAGGATATTTGATGCCTGTATCCTGGTCGGTGATAACTGCGAATGGTGTTACCTCGGAGCCAGTACCGGCAGAGGTGGGAACGGCGATAAAGTAAGCCTTTTCACCCATTGTGGGGAAAGTGTAAACTCTCTTGCGGATATCCATAAATCTCATTGCAAGATCCATGAAGTCTACCTCGGGATGCTCATACATTACCCACATGATTTTACCTGCGTCCATTGCGGAACCGCCGCCTACAGCGATAATGCAGTCAGGCTGGAAAGCTGCCATCTGAGCGGCGCCTTCCTTTGCACAGGCAAGGGTCGGGTCGGGAGCAACATCGAAGAATGTTGTGTGCTTTATTCCGAGCTCATCGAGCTTATTGGTAATTGTCTTTGTGTATCCGTTATTGTAGAGGAAGCTGTCGGTTACGATGAATACTTTCTTCTTATTCATAACCTTGCCAAGCTCATCAAGAGCTACGCCTAAGCAGCCTTTCTTAAAGTAAACCTTCTGGGGTGTTCTGAACCAGAGCATATTCTCTCTCCTCTCGGCAACGGTTTTAATATTGATAAGATGCTTAACTCCTACGTTTTCTGAAACGGAGTTTCCGCCCCATGAGCCGCAGCCCAGAGTAAGAGAGGGCTTCAGCTTAAAGTTGTAAAGGTCACCGATACCGCCCTGTGAAGAGGGTGTGTTTACAAGAATACGGCAGGTTTTCATTGCTGCTTCAAATTTATTGAGCTTCTCCTGCTGATTTATAACGTCGATATAGATTGAGGAGGTGTGGCCATAGCCGCCGTCTGCAACAAGTCTTTCAGCCTTTGCAATTGCCTCGTCAAAGGTCTTTGCCTTGTACATTGCAAGTACGGGGGAAAGCTTTTCATGGGCAAACTCTTCGGAAATATCAACGGACTCAACTTCACCGATGATTATCTTTGTATCAACGGGAACGTCAACACCTGCAAGCTTTGCAATTGTGTAAGCTGACTGACCGACAATTTTTGCGTTAAGAGAGCCGTTAATAAGGATTGTCTTTCTTACCTTCTCGATTTCGTCGCCCTTAAGGAAGTAGCAGCCTCTGTCGGCAAACTCTTTCTTAACTGCGTCATATACGCCCTCAAGAACTGTAACTGACTGCTCGGAAGCGCAGATCATACCGTTATCGAAAGTCTTTGAGTGAATAATTGAGTTAACGGCAACCTTGATATCGGCGCTGTCGTCGATGATGACCGGTGTGTTACCTGCGCCGACGCCTACTGCGGGCTTACCTGAAGAATAAGCTGCCTTAACCATTCCGGGGCCGCCAGTTGCAAGGATAATATCGGCTGTTGCCATAACCTCGTTTGTAAGCTCAAGGGAGGGAGTGTCAATCCATCCGATTATTCCCTTGGGAGCGCCTGCTGCAACGGCTGCGTCGAGAACTACTTTTGCAGCTGCAATTGTGGAAGCCTTTGCTCTGGGGTGGGGTGAGAAGATAATTCCGTTTCTTGTCTTAAGAGCGATAAGTGATTTAAAGATAGCTGTTGAAGTGGGGTTGGTTGTGGGAACAACAGCTGCGATTACACCGATAGGCTCTGCAATTCTCTTGTATCCGAATTCTTTATCATATTCAATAACGCCGCAGGTTTTTGTATCTTTATAAGCGTTGTAAATATACTCTGCTGCGTAGTGGTTCTTAATAACCTTATCTTCAACAACACCCATGCCTGTCTCTTCATGTGCCATTTTTGCAAGGGGGATTCTTGCTTTATTGGCTGCGCTGGCAGCTGCGAAGAAGATTTTGTCAACCTGTTCCTGAGTGTAGGTAGCGAAAACCTGCTGTGCCTGACGGATTTCGTTCATTCTGATGCGAAGTGCGTCAAGGTTATCTACAACTGCGGGACTTACTGCGGCTTCTTTTTTAGCCATATTAAAATTCCTCCTAAGAATTTAATCTGCTTATTGTTTTGTTTAGGGCATTTTGTTTGATATTGTCTTTATCTCCCGCCCTTTGTACATATTCTAAACCATTGTTATTTTTTTGTCAATTAAACCTATGACAATGTTTGTTTATTTTTTGTCAATTAATATATTCATTTTATACAAAGCAATTTTCCCTTATTTGAGCAATTCAACGGTAAAAAACAAAAGACGAAAGCCCTTTTAAAAAGCTTTCGTCTTTTGTTTAATTATTTAACATTATTTTTCGTTAAAGAAAGAAAGGAATGCTCGGTATGCCATATAGACATCGGTCTTAGAAACCACTTCATAGGGAGCGTGCATTGAAAGCACCGGAACGCCTACATCCACAACGTCAACGTCGAGATTTGCAATGTACATAGCAACAGTTCCGCCGCCGCCTGCGTCAACCTTACCGAGTTCTCCCGTCTGCCAAATGACCTCTTCTTTATCGAGAAGTCTTCTGATTTTTCCCATATATTCCGCACTGGCGTCGGATGTGCCTGATTTACCTCTTGCGCCTGTATACTTTGTGATTACAACGCCCTTATTTATAAATGCGCAGTTGCGTTTTTCGGTAACATCGGGGAATGAGGGGTCAAAAGCTGCGTTAACATCAGCTGAAAGGCAGGTAGATTTTCTCAAAACGTCTCTTCCGGGAAGTCCCTCCATATGGGCAAGGTCCTCTATAAAGTATTTGAGATAAGAGGAGTTAAGGCCTGTGTTTCCGTCGCTGCCAACCTCTTCCTTATCGGCAAGAATTGCAACGGCAGTATATTCCGGCTCACAGTCAAGGGCTGCCATAAACTCAGGGTATGCACAGACTCTGTCATCGTGGCCATAGCCGCCGATAAGGCTTCTGTCAAAGCCGATATCCGAAACGGGGAAAGCAGGTACAAGGCAAAGCTCTGCACTGATAAAATCTTTCTCCACAATTCCGTATTTTTCAAAGAGTATATTCATAATATTGAGCTTTACTCTGTCGCTTTCGGCGTCATCCTTAAAGGGTCTGCTGCCGATTACAACGTTAAGCTCTTCACCCTTTATAAGCTGACCTGCGGGTCTCTTCATCTGCTCCCCTGCAAGGTGGGGAAGCAGGTCTGTAATGATAAATTTCGGGTCGTCTTTATCCTCTCCGATATTTACTGTAACCTTGCTGCCGTCCGCCTTTACAACTACGCCGTGAAGGGAAAGGGGAATTGTAGGCCACTGATATTTTTTAATTCCGCCGTAATAATGGGTTTTGAAATATGCGATCTCCCCCTCTTCATACATGGGGTTGGGTTTAAGGTCAAGACGGGGTGAGTCAATGTGAGCGGCGGCTATTCTTACGCCCTCTCTAAGGCTCTTCTTACCTATAACCGCAAGTATCACCGCTTTTTCACGGTTTACATAGTAAACCTTGGCGCCCGGAGCATAAGTATTATCGGGATCAAAGGGGACAAAGCCTGCCTTTTCCGCTGCCTTTACAGTATACTCCACAACTTCTCTTTCGGTTTTTGCAGTTTGAAGAAAGTCCATATATCCTTCGCAAAAACTGTCGGCTTTTTTAAGTTCTTTTTTACCCAGCTCTTCGCCGGCATTTACAGGCTTATAAAAAAGCTTTTTGGCAAGTTCTTTTGCATCTGTTTTCTTTTCACTCATTTTTATTCCTCCTGTTAAACGGTTATATACCGTAGAGATTGCTGTATATTTTATATGCCCGCTCCACTTTGTTTACATAATGTGCGGTATCGCTGTAAGGTATTTTTCTCAAAGTCTTTCCGTCCTGAGAATACTCCTGCTGAGAAAGCCAGCTGTTAACGCTGCCTCTGCCTGCATGATAGGCTGCAAGAATTTCCTGCCGTGTGCCGAACTCCTCCTGCAAAAGCCCTAAAAAGAGACAGCCGTATCTGATATTTGTCTCCGGGTCTTTAAGGGCCTCATCGGGTAAATCCTCACCTGTTTTAGTCTGAAGCCACTGAAAAGTCTGGGGAGTAATCTGCATAAGCCCCAAAGCTCCAACCTCGGACTCGGCATCGGGATTAAATCCGCTTTCAGTATGCATAACCCCGTAAACCAAGGAGAGCTCCAGTGAATTTTCGGCGGCGTATTTTTCCGCAAGAAGTGTATACTGAGGTTTATAAAGGCCTCTTAATATCAGAGTCCCTGCGGTAAAGACAACAGAGAAGATAATCAGAACGCACAGGAGAAAAACCAAAATACCTTTAAAACAAAATTTAGCTTTCCTTTTTTCAATATGCCTCACTTTCCATTCGGGCAATTATCCTCTGAATCTGCTCTTTAAGGTCAAAGGGAGGATAATTCCTTATTATCATATCCGCTTTAAGTATGTAATATTTCTCATCCTGCTGTGCTTTTATTCTTGTGCCTGCCTGTTCCTGAGTTATACCGTCCCGTTTCATAATTCTTTCAAAACGTATATTCTCTGGACAAACTACAGCTACCGTAAAATCGCACAGCTTATCCTCTCCGCTTTCAAAAAGGGCTGCGGCGTCTATAACCGCCGCTTTTTTGCCTTTTTTAAAAGCTTCCTCAATTCTTTGCTTAACTCTTTTCGTAATTTCCGGGTGGGTGATCTCATTGAGCTTTTGGGTGTTCTCTCTGGAAAAAAACGCCCTTGCAGCAAGGAGCTTTCTGTTAAGCTCGCCGTTTTCGAGAATATCCTCGCCGAAAGCGTCGGCAAGAGATAAAAGCACCGGAGAGCCTTTCTCCGTTA
>CAUDRD010000041.1 GCA_958451705.1 uncultured Oscillospiraceae bacterium | reverse complement strand
GGGGAAAATAAGCTCTTCGGCCTGACCGCCCTGCCAAAAAGATCCGTTGCCCATAGTGCAGAAAGCGAGAATAGGCGCTACAAAGAAAAAGAACTTTTCTCCGCCGTAAAGCTTCATCATTTTATAAGTAAAATAAAGGAAAAACGTAAAGGAAATTATCTCTATAAGGAAAATTCCCCAGTAGCCGTTTCTATCAAGAAGATAGGCTATTGCATAGAGAAAATACCAAATTGGACCCTTTTGGTCAAATATATCACGGTAGCAGACAAGGCCGCTGGCGATACCTTTACCCATAGTATAAAACATATTTATATCTGCACCGTTATTAAGCGGGTAAAAAAATGAGTTTTTAGAGAAAAAAGAAAGGAATATAAGCGAAACCGCAGCGGCAAAAAGCATAGCCATTAGCTGTTCTCGGTTTTCTCTGATTTTATCTTTCAAAATATTCACCCGTTCTTGTTTTGATAGTTTTTAAAAAGCATTTCGTTATAGGCTTCCACACTGTCAGGATGTATAGCAAAGCCGTTATGGGCAAGTTCCTCAATACTAAATCTTAGGCCCTCGGTTATAGCCTCATCAAGGCTTTTTTCCGCTGCCTGACGCATTTCTTCCACTCCTTCATAGGTTCTGTCGGCAGATATAAAATCGGCTATATACAAAACCTTCTCAAGAAGCTCCATACCGGCTCTTGCCGTAGTATGGTAACGCACTGCGTTTATGATCTCTTTGTCATCAATTCCGAACTCTTTCTGAATGTAAACAGAGCCCGAAATTGCGTGCCAAAGCTTGGGATTGAGCTTTTCAGCACAGTTTAATATTATATCAGCATCTTTTATTATTTTCAACTGGACAGCCGGTGTTTCGTTTTTCATAACGTCGTGTACAAGGCCGGCGGTATAAGCTTTTTCAACGTCGGCGCCGTACTTGAGAGCAAGCTTTTTGGCAGATTTTGCAACGCATAAAGAGTGTTCAAATCTCGCCGGAGTCAGCTTTTCACGCAAGACCTCAATATATTCTTCGTTATTGTATAATTCATTCATCTGTAAAGGCCTCTTTCCATAATATATTCCTCTATCTTTTCGGGTACAAGCCCTGAAAGACTTTCGCCCCTGTGCAAAGCCTCCCTTACCTGGGTGGAGCTGAGCTCCATAGGTTCAAGAGGCGATATACGCACCTTTGTCCATTTTTCACCGAAAGTTGATTTAGCATATTCGGTAAGCCTTTCAAAATCGCTCCCGTTTTCTCTGGAGGCAACACATATAGTGCAAAGGGAAAATATCTCTCTATATTCCCTCCAAAGATGAAAGGTCAAAAACATATCGGAGCCCATAAGAAAAAAGTAGTTGTTTTCGGGATGCTTATTTTTAAGTTTCCTTAAAGTATCCACAGTATAGCTTTTTCCGCCCCGCTTTATTTCAATATCCGAAACCTCGAGAAAATCGGTGGTTTCGGCAATTATAGAGCACATATTAAGCCTGTCCTGAGCTGAGGCAAGCTCTTTAGCCTGTTTATGAGGAGGGGTAAAGGTGGGGATTAAAAGAATTTTATCAAGCCCCAGCTTTTTTCTGAATTCCCCTGCAAGACGGATATGACCGTTATGAGGGGGATTAAAGGTTCCCCCTAAAATTCCTATATCTGCCAATAAAATTCACCTGACTGTGGGAATAGGGACGCTTTGCCTTCCATATTCCCAATCTGATATTATGCATTAAATACAGCAAACAAATTAATATTTCTTGCTCCAGTAACCGCCTTTTCCGCTGCTGCGGTCACGGCTGTTTCTGCCGGAGGGCTTTTTAGCTGCCGGCTTTGAAACTTTCTTTTTCTCAGGCTTATGAAGCTCCGGATTGTATTTATAAAATACCATGCATCCGCCTATAACCTGCACAACCTCGCTGCCTGTTTCTGCGGCAAGGGTATCGGCTACCTGACGAGGTGTCTCCGGGCAGGACTCAAGGAGCACCTTAAGCTTTATAAGTTCTCTTTTTTCAAGTGCCTCAGCGGTCTGTTTAATTAATCCCTCGGATATTCCGCCTTTTCCCACCTGGAAAAGAGGTTCAAGACCGTTTGCCTGTCCCCTGAGAGCTGCTCTTTCCTTGCTTGTCATATATTAACTCCTTTAAACTTTAAATGTATTCTTTAAGTCTTTCGCTGAGCATACGCATTGCGTTGCCTCTGTGGCTTATTTTATCCTTTTCCTCGCTTGTAAGCTCGCCAAAGCTCTTATCCCCTACGAAAAACACAGGGTCATAGCCGAAGCCGCCGTTTCCCACGGGCTCGAAGCCGATTTTTCCCTCGCAGGTTCCCCTGAGAGTTATTTCTCTTCCGTCGGGGAAAACACAGCACACAGCGCAGACAAATCTGCCCGTGCGCTTTTCCTCCGGCACGTTTTCGAGGTTTTTAAGAAGCTTTTCTATGTTCTTTTTATCGTTGCCGTGTTCACCTGCATAACGGGCAGAGTAAACCCCCGGCTCTCCTCCTAAAGCGTCAACTTCAAGGCCGGAATCGTCAGCTATTACAGGCATACCCGATTCACGGCATCCGCTGTGAGCTTTGAGAGCTGCGTTTTCTTCAAAAGTAACCCCTGTTTCCTCAACATCCGAAAGGGTGACTCCTGCTTCCTCTGCGGTGAGAACTCTTATTCCTAAGGGAGAAAGTATTCTCTGAAGCTCCGCGCGCTTTTTAAGATTATGAGTTGCGATTAAAAAGTCCACGGAAACCCCTCCTCTTCTTTTCTTCTTTTTCATTTTGCTCCTCTTTCTCAGCTTCCTCTGAGTCGGATTCGCCGTTTTCTTCCTCTTGGGAATTTACTGCCACTTCTTCAGCTTCTTCGGCCTGCGGTTCCTGGTCGGATTCCCCAGAAAGGTCCACACCGTTATCTCCTTGGGCTTCTTGGGCATCAGAAGAGGATGTGTCCTCTCCGTGTTCTGGTTCAGTGAGTTCCAGATTTTCGCTATCATCTTTCTGTCCCGCTTCTTCATTTTCATCCTCCTCTTCGTTTTCCGGCATAGCCTCGAAAAGTCCCTTTGCAAACGCCTCGGGGCTAAAGGGCTGAAGATCGTCTATTTTTTCACCGACACCGATGAATTTTACAGGTATTCCTAAATCATTCTTAATTGCCAGCACAACGCCGCCTCTTGCGGTTCCGTCAAGCTTTGTAAGGATTATTCCCGTTATATCGGCAACATTTTTAAATTCTCTCGCCTGATTTACGGCGTTCTGTCCCGTTGTGGCATCGAGAACCAGAAGCACCTCACGGTCGGAATAGGGCATTTCTCTGTCTATGACCTTATAGATTTTTGCAAGCTCATCCATAAGGTTCTTCTTATTGTGAAGCCTTCCGGCAGTGTCGCAGATAATTATATCCGCTTCTCTTGCCTTACCGGCGCAGACAGTGTCAAATACAACTGCCGCCGGGTCGGCTCCCTCTTTGTGCTTAATTATATCCACTCCGGCACGCTCTGCCCATACTTCCAGCTGCTCTATAGCTGCGGCACGGAAAGTATCCGCTGCGCCTAAAATGACCTTTTTCCCCTGGGATTTAAAAAGGGCTGCCATTTTGCCTATGGTGGTAGTTTTGCCCGCTCCGTTTACGCCTATTACAAGTATAACCGAGGGGATTGTTTCAAGCTCCAGCTCTTCGCCGCCTCTGAGCATATCGGCGACAATCTCCTGAATAAGCTCCTTGACCTTTTCGGGCTTCTTAATATTCTTTTTCTGAACTCGCTTTCTCAGCTCCTGCGTTATATCTTGAGCGGTTTTAACTCCAACGTCGCCCATAACGAGAATTTCTTCGAGCTCTTCATAAAGCTCGTCATCAATTTCCGAATAGCCTCCCAGCATACTGCTGATGGCTCCGGACATACTTTCACGGGTCTTTTTAAGACCTGAATTGATTTTTTTGAAAAGTCCCATTTTATTTCATCCCTTTCGGTTTGGTAATCAGTTAAGGCCAAGGCTGCCCGCCATTTCCGCCGTTTTAAGTTCAAGAAGCTTTGAAACGCCTTTTTCCTGCATTGTAACGCCGTAAAGAACGTCTGCCTCTTCCATTGTACCTCTTCGGTGAGTGATAAGGATAAACTGTGTGTTCTCAGTCATTCGGCGGACATACTGTGCATATCTCGTAACGTTAACATCGTCGAGAGCCGCTTCAACCTCATCGAAAATACAGAATGGAGCGGGGGTAACCTTAAGTATTGCAAAAAGCATTGAAATAGCAGCAAGTCCCTTTTCGCCGCCGGAAAGCAGGTCTATGTTCTGAATAGCTTTTCCGGGAGGCTGTACGTTTATGTTAATGGCGCATTCGAGAATATTTGACGGGTCTTCAAGCTCCAAAGACGCTTTACCGCCTCCGAAAAGCTCCGCAAAGGTTTTGCCGAAATGCTCGTTTATCTTGTTAAACTGCTCCATAAACTGAACGGCCATTTTCTTTGTGAGGTCTTCAATGAGCCTGTAAAGCTCGTCCCTTGATTTTTCTATATCGGTTATCTGAGTGTTCATAAACTCATAGCGCTCTGATACCTCTTTGTATTCCTCAATTGCGGCGACGTTAACGCTGCCCAGGGCTCTGATTGAGCTTTTGATTTCTCCCAGCCTTCTCTGAGCCTTTGAAGCGTCGGAAACCGCTTCATACTGTCTTTCCGCCTCGTGACGGGTAAGCTGATATTCGTCATAGAGCTTTGCTATGGTTTCATCGTTTTCACGGAGCATTGAGGCTTTCTGTTCTTCCAGCCTTGCAAGCTCTCCGCTGATTTTTTCTCTTTCCGCAGTCTTTGTACGCTCGAGTATTCTCAGCTGTGAGCTTCTCGCTTCAAAGGAGTTTCTCTCTTCTATTATTTTATCAACGGAATCCTTTGAGCCGTCACTGTCCTTACGGAGATTCTGAGCCTTTACTTTAAGCTCTTCGATAATCTTCTTTGTCTCTTCGCTGCGGTTTTCGATTTCTTTAATCTCACTTAAAAGCTCCTGCTCTCTTCCGCCCTGGCCGTCTCTTCGCTCTTTAAGCTGCTGAATGCTCATGAGCTTTGCCTGATAGTCTTTCTGAGCGGAGAGAAGCTCAAGTTCCGTTTCGTTTTTCTCTCGTCTCGTATTCTCTATTTTTTCGGAAAGCTCCTGATTCTTATCTGCAATTTTCTCGCCCTTTTCTTTAAGAGCCTGAGTTTCGGCATTAAGAGCGTTTACCTCTTCTATTATACTTTCAGCCTGTTTTCTTATCTCCTCTGCTCTCAGAAGCGCTCTTTCCTTCTCAGCGGAAAGCTCGTCCATGGATTCGGCGGCAACGTCAAGCTGGCCTGTAACAAGCTTCAAGTCGCTCTCTTTACGGATAACCTCCTCCTGAGTTCTGAGAAGGTCCGCCTTTGTTCCGGAAAGCTCCGCTTCGCACTGGGAAAGCTCCTGATGAGCTTCGGCGTATTCGTTTCGCTTTGCAAGGAGGCTTTTTTCAAGTCTTTCGCACTCTGCGGCAAGAGCTTCAATCTCATTGCCTCGGCTTAAAATTCCCCCTGTCTGAACACGGGAACCACCGGTCATGGAGCCGCCTGCGTTTATAACCTGTCCGTCAAGGGTGACTATGCGGAAACGGTAGGAATATCTCTTTGCCATTGAAATAGCGCAGTCCATATCCTCAACTACTGCCGTTCTGCCAAGCTGTGCGGTTATTATCTCCCTGTAAGCATTATCGCAGGAGACAAGGTTTGAAGCTATATCTACAAAGCCTAAAGAGTCCTCAAGTCCGCTTTCGTTAAGAGTTCTGCCTTTGATGGCGGTAAGGGGCAGGAATGTTGCACGTCCCGCCTTTGACTGCTTCAAAAACTCGATTGCCCTTTTAGCTGCTGCTTCGTTATCGGTGACGATATTCTGAATTGCAGCGCCTAAAGCGGTTTCCACCGCTGCGGAATACTTCGGCTCAACTTTAATAAGCTGAGAAAGTGCGCCGTGGATTCCTCTTAAGGTGCCTCTTCTGACCTCACGCATAACGATTTTAACTGAACCCGAATAGCCCTCCATGTTCTTTTCCAGTTCACGGAGCATATTGGCTCTTGACTGCTTATTTTTAACGAGGATTCCCATATCCTCATACTCTTTTTTGATTTTTTCTGCCTTTTCCCTGCGCTTTGCCGCCCTGAGTTCATAGCCCTTTGCAGCGTTTTGTAAGCTTTCCGCCTGCTCCCTTACTTCTTCAAGGTCTTTGCGGCACTGCTCTTTTCTTTCGGTAAGGAGTTTAATAGTATCCTCTCTTGAAGAAAAAGTATTGTTGATCGTCTCAACTCTCGCTTCAATTTCGTCCAGGGAGGATTTAAGGGTTGAAAATTCAACTCTTTTATCGCCAAGCTTTGCGGTTTTAGCGGCGGCTTCAGCTGAAACCGCTGCACTTTCGGCAC
This sequence comes from uncultured Oscillospiraceae bacterium, assembly GCA_958451705.1. Lineage (GTDB taxonomy): Bacteria > Bacillota > Clostridia > Oscillospirales > Acutalibacteraceae > UMGS263. The sequence continues at coordinate 3,924 of CAUDRD010000041.1, read as the reverse complement.
TTAGCTCGCCGCTTTCAAGGCGCAGAGCCTGAATTTCGGCATCTTTTTCGTCAAGAAGCTTTTTCTTTACTTCTGCGTCCCTTTGAAGAGCTTCGATTTCACCGTTTATTTTTTCAATTTCTTCGTCGATGTTTTTGCTTACATCTCTTGCGGATTCAATATCTCTCTTTATTCTGTCTATAGTTTCGCCGTTATGGAGAAGGGTGTTTTCCTCAACGGCAATCTGTCCGTCAACTCTCGCCGCCTCTTCCTCCTGCTGTGCGCTCATGCGGCGGATTTCGTCAAGTTTTACGGTAAGTTCCCTCGTCTTTTCGGCAATGGAGTCAATTTCCGCTTCCGTCGCCTCAAGCTCTTTTTCAGCGTCGGCATACTGTGACTGAGCAATGGTTATTTTATGCTCCTGTCCTCTTAATTTTTCTTTGTGCTTATTTATAATACTGAGCCAAAGACCTATTTCCAGCTCTTTTTTCTCACCTGCAAGGACGAGAAATTTTTCCGCCTTTTCGCTCTGTACTTTAAGGGGACCTACACGGCTCTCCAGCTCCGCAAGAATATCACGGAGTCTTACAAGATTTTCCTCAGCCTGTGAAAGTCTTCGCTGAGCATCTGCACGGCGGTAACGGTAATGGGAAATTCCCGCCGCCTCTTCAAACATCTCTCGTCTTTCCCCAGACTTTGAAGAGATCATATCGGCTATTTTACCCTGTCCCACAAGGGAATAGCCGTCACGGCCGAGACCAGTATCCATAAACAGCTCATTAACGTCACGGAGCCTTGAAACCTGTCCGTTTATTCTGTATTCGCTTTCGCCTGAGCGGTAATATCTTCTTGTAACGCTCACCTCGTCCGTGTCAACTGAAAGTGAACGGTCGGTATTATCCATACGGAGGGTAACTTCTGCATAGCCCTGTTTTTTTCTCGAAAGAGTTCCGTTAAAAATAACGTCCTCCATTTTTGAACCTCTCAGGTTCTTTGTGGACTGCTCGCCTAAGACCCACCTTACGGCATCGGAAATAATGCTCATTCCGCTTCCGTTTGGGCCTACAACGGCAGTTATTCCCTTTTCAAAATTCAGCACTGTTTTATCGGGGAAGGACTTAAAGCCCTGCATTTCCAATGCCTTTAAAATCATACTTTCAACATTCCTCTGTTATTTTCTCTGCTGTAACTGTATATTCCGAAACTGTGGGGTCGGGCACTATTTCTGGGAATATGCCATTTTCCCTCAGCACTGCTATATTGCTCTTTTTCTGTCCCATCATCTGCGAAAGAGCGGACGGTTTTACACGGAAAATATATTTTCCCTTTTCGCCTTTTACAGCTTCCAGAGCCTTATCTAAATATATCCTGCTCTGACACAGCTCCTTAAAAGCCGGGTGCCACGGCCCGCCTAAATACCCTTCATCAACTCCGCCGCCGGAATGAAGTCCGCAGCGAATGACGTTAATGTTTTTCTCATGGAACATAAGGAGAAGTGAGGCGCAGATTTCCACAGCTTCATCTATTGACTGTGGAATATATTGGCTTTTTTTCATAAGGCGTGCAAGCTCAGTGCCCTCTATTACAATGGTGGGATAAATCCTTACGGTATCGGGGGACAAAGCGGCAATTTTTCTTCCCGTTTCCAGAGCTTTTTCCTTTGTATCGCCGTAAAGCCCCGTCATCATCTGAAGCCCCAGCTCCATGCCTGCATCCTTTATCATACGGGAAGCCTTTACAACATCCTGTGACGTATGGCCTCTTCTGTTCATTAAGAGCACCTCGTCATCCATACTCTGAGCTCCAAGCTCTACGGAAGAAACGCCGTATTCCTTTAATATATCTATTATCTCATTGTCGATTGCGTCGGGACGGGTGGATATTCTCACGGAATCAATGTTCCCAAGGTCTATATGCTTTTTTGCAGCCTTTAAAAGCTCCAGCATATACTCCCTTTCTATGGCGGTAAAGCTTCCGCCGAAAAAGGCAAGCTGACCTCCCTTTCCCCCTGTTTGAAGGGCGGTTTTTATCGCTTCGTCAACATCCTCTGCATGGGGTTTACCACTGCTGCCTGAAATAGTTTTCTGATTACAGAAGGTACAGCAATGAGGGCAGCCCTCATGGGGCACAAAAAGAGCTATATTGCGGTGGTGTTTCAAAATCCCATCAGCTCCAAAGCCTCTTTTGCCGCCTGCTGTTCGGCGTGCTTTTTGCTTCTGCCCTGACCTTTACCGATAACGTTGCTGTTAAGCCTTACCTCAACAAAAAAGTGTTTATCGTGGTCGGGACCTTCTTCCCCTGTAAGAACATATTCAAGTCTTTCTTCAGGATTCTGCTGAATAATCTCCTGAAGAGTGGTTTTATAATCTTTAAATCTCTCGTCCTTTTCGGGGGGATTGAGAAGGAAGGGAAGCACAAAATCCTTTGCCTTTTCAAATCCGCCGTCAAGATAGATTGCGGCAATTACCGCCTCAAAGGCGTCGGCTAAAATAGAGGGACGCTCTCTGCCCCCTGTGTGTTCTTCGCCTCTGCCAAGGAAAAGATAATCTCCCAGGGAAATCCTCTTTGCAAAACCAAAAAGGGATTCCTCGCATACGGAGGCGGCTCTCATTTTTGTAAGATCTCCCTCAGGCTTTGCGGCGAAAAGCTTAAAATAGTATTCGGCGCTTATGAGTCCCAGAACGGAATCCCCTAAAAACTCAAGTCTCTCGTGGCATACTCCCCCATGATGCCTCTCGTTTGCATAGGAAGAGTGGGTTAAAGCCTCCTCTAAAATAGTGAGGCTTTTAAATTTATATCCAATTTTATTTTCAAGCTGTTTTAAATCCTTCAAATCATTTCATCCTCTTTTCAAAGAGTTTCTTTTTCGGCGCTCTTTTCCAAAGCTTCAGTTATTTTTTCGTTTACTCCCGTTTCGGCAAAAAGTACAGCCTGTCTTATGGCATTTTTAAACGCCTTTGCGTTGGAGGAACCGTGAGCCTTTATTACAGGCTTTCTTACCCCTAAAAGGGCAGCTCCGCCGTATTCGGTATAATCCATTTTCTTTTTAAAATCGGAAAGTCCGCTTTTAAGCATAAGTGCTGAAAGCTTTGTTATTATGCTTTTCATGAATATACCCTTTATATTCTTCATAAGGGCAAGGGCAACGCCTTCATACATTTTAAGAAGCATATTGCCTGTAAATCCGTCGGCTACAACTACGTCGGCTTTGCCGAAAGGAATATCTCTCGCCTCAATGTTGCCGATAAAATTACAGCTTTTCTCCTCTTTAAGAAGAGCGTAAGCTTCCCTTTGCAGCTCCCCGCCTTTTTCCGGCTCAGTGCCGATATTTGCAAGGGCCACTCTGGGATTTTCCATTTTCATAACCTGCTTCATATATGTACTGCCCATAACTCCGAAGCATCTGAGCATTTCGGGACGGCACTCGGCATTTGCACCGCAGTCAAGGAGCATAAAAGGCTTATCCGAAGAGGGCATAACGCTGCCGATACAGGGTCTTTTAACCCCTTTAAGTCTTTTTACTATAAATGTAGCGCCTACGGCAAGGGCTCCGGTGCTTCCGGCGGAAACAAAGGCGTCGCCTTTTCCCTCTGAGAGAGCTTTGAGGCCTGCCGCCATGGAGGTGCCGCTGTTCTCTTTAAGAATAGTAGTGGGCTCAGCGTGCATATCCATTTCGTCGCCGCCGCCAATAAACTCCATCTTATCGAGAGAAATGCCGTTTTCCTGGGCGCATTTTTTTATCTTTTCTTCGTCCCCTGCAAGAGCTATCTGAACACCCAGCTCATTTACAGCCATTTGACATCCCTTTAATATTTCAAGGGGAGCGTTATCTCCGCCCAGTGCATCAACAATTACTTTCATATCTTTCCAGCTCCTTTTCAAGGCTTTCTATTCCTCTTTTGGCAAGTGCTCCGTACCGCTCCTTTTTATCCCTTATGTGAGGTT
>CAUDRD010000040.1 GCA_958451705.1 uncultured Oscillospiraceae bacterium | reverse complement strand
CCGTTGACGGCGTTCTCCATTCTCTTACAACGGAGAATACTGAGGAGTTTTTTAACAGTTATGTGTTGGGAGTGGTTAAGTGATGAATATAATCGGTCTTAAAAAGGCGAACTGCAAAAACTGCTACAAATGCATTAAATTGTGTCCGGTCAAGTCCATTAAGATTTCCGACGAGCAGGCCCATATTATTTCCGATGAGTGTATTCTATGCGGAACCTGTCTTCATGCCTGTCCGCAAAACGCCAAAACTCTTTCCTCAGATCTTGAAAAAGTGAAGGAGTTTATCCGTCACGGGGAGGATGTATATGTATCCCTTGCACCCTCTTACTATACAATGTTTGACCTTGACGACCCTCAGAAAATTGTAGGCGCTTTAAAGAAACTTGGAGTTAAAGGAGTGGCTCAGACAACCGACGGAGCCGCCTATGTCACCGCCGAATATCACCGCCTTATAAAAGAGGGCAGTATGGAAAATATCATCACTACCTGCTGCCCGGCAATTAACGCTCTTGCGGAAAAATATTATCCCGGTGTGGTAAAGTATCTTGCTCCTGTTGTAAGTCCTATGATAGCCCACGGAAGACTGCTGAAAAAAGCTTTTGGTGAAAGGTGCAAGGTAGTTTTTGTGGGACCTTGTATAGCTAAAAAAGCGGAGTCTGAGGATTTAAGGCACTGTACTGAAATTGATGCTGTGCTGAATTTTACCGACCTTGACCTTTGGACGGCTCAGGAGGATATAAAAATCGGTGAGTGTGAGCCGGAGGAATTTATAAAAGATAACTCAGAGATAAACCGCCTTTATCCGATACCCGGCGGAATAATAAAGAGCATTAAAAAGATAGAAAATGATCTCCCTTACAGCATGATAGGTGTTGATAATATCGACGCCTGCAAGGAGCTTTTTGAGGCTATGATTGCGGGGGAGCTGAAAGGCTGCTTTGCGGAGGTCAACGCCTGTGAAGGCGGATGCATAAACGGTCCGGCAGCCAGCGAAACCCGCCGCAGCAAATTCTTAGGCAGAGTTGAGCTTTCAAAGCACGTTGCTAAAACCGGCGATGGCTTTCCCGTTTTAGACTCTCCCCTTGAAATTTCAAAAACCTTTGCCGGTGCAGCAGATAAAAAACTTATGCCGACTGAAAAGGAAATTCGTGAGATACTCAGAAGAATCGGTAAAGAAACTCCAGAACAGGAGCTCAACTGCGGTTCCTGCGGTTATCCCTCATGCCGTGAAAAGGCCATTGCAGTTTTTCAGGGAAAAGCGGATATAAATATGTGTCTGCCCTTTATGCGTCAGAGAGCTGAATCCCTTTCAAACTATGTGCTTGCTCAAACCCCAAATATAACGGTTATAGTTGACGAAGAGCTTAACATAATTGAATTTAACAGAGCGGCTGAAAAGCTTTTCGGAATTACCAGAACTCAGGCTCTGCAAAAGGGAATATATGAGCTTATAGACCCGGCTGATTTTCTGTATGTACTTGATACGGGAGAAAATATAATAGATAAAAAGTCGGAGCTTACGGAGTACGGAGCAACTGTGCTTCAAAGTATTATAAAAACCGATGACGGCAACTATATAATGGGTATTTTTAAAGATATAACCGAAGAAGAGGAAAGACAGAAGGCAAATTATCAGATGAAGATGAGCTCTGTTGAAATGGCGCAGAAGGTTATCGAAAAGCAGATGACCGTCGCTCAGGAGATAGCAAGTCTCTTAGGTGAAACCACGGCTGAGACAAAGGTCACTTTGACGAAACTAAAGGATATGATTGAAAACGGCGGTGACGCTAAATGAGCAGATTCCATATAGAAACCGCCTATAAAAGTCTTTTTAAAAAAGGCGAGGAGCTTTGCGGCGATAAAGTTTCCATAGTCCGCACACCCACCTCTACAATTGCCGTCCTTGCCGACGGCCTTGGAAGCGGAGTAAAGGCGAATATCCTTGCAACTCTTACAAGCACCATAATTTCCACTATGCTCAAAGAGGGTGCAACCGTTGCCGACGCAGTGGCTACAGTTGCCAACACCCTCCCCGTTTGCAGTGTAAGAAAGCTTGCCTACTCAACTTTCAGCGTTCTTGAAATTTCGGATACAGGTGAAGGCTATCTTGCAGAGTTCGACAATCCCTTCTGCTTTTATTTGCGTGACGGGGAGCTTTGCCAGTTTAAGTGCGAGTATAACGAATATTCCGGCAGAGGAGTTTACGAAACAAGGTTTCAGGCGCAGGCAGGGGATATACTTACCCTTGTCAGCGACGGAGTTATATATGCGGGAGTCGGCGAGTCTTTAAATTTCGGCTGGACATGGGATCATGTGGCGGCATGGCTTAAAAATGCAGTTGCCCTGGATATGTCGGTGCCGAGGCTTACGGCGGCTCTTTCCGATACCGTAAGCGACCTTTACCACGGCAGACCGGGAGACGACTCAACGGTATTGGTAGTGGGAGTTGTAAATGAAAAGGTTGTCAATATGTTTGCGGGTCCTCCCAGAAATAAAGAGGACGACGAGAGAATGGTAATAGACTATATGGCCAGCGAGGGGAAGCATACTATCTGCGGCGGAACCAGCGCCAATATAGTTTCGAGGGTTATGGGTAAACCCATAAAGACATCTCTTAAATATACCGATCCCTGTGTCCCGCCAATCGGCTTTATTGAGGGGATAGACCTCTGCACAGAGGGAGTGCTTACTTTAAGTCGCACCCTTGATATTTTAAAGCAGTACAAAGAGAGCGGGTCTGATTCGGAGTTTTTCAATACCCTCGACGAAGAGAACGGCGCTTCGATGATGGCGAAAATGCTTTTGGAAGACTGCACAAGGCTGAAACTTTTTATAGGAACGGCTATAAATCCCGCTCATCAGAACCCGGATTTGCCTCAGGATCTGAGTATCAAGCTCCAACAGATAGAAAAACTTAAGGAGCTTCTTGAAAGTTTTGGTAAAAGAGTGGAAACCAAATATTATTGATTGAAAATGATTTTTAAATGATTTAAAATATAGGAGACAGATAATTGAGAGGAGATTTTTATGGAGAGATTATTTGACACCTATGTGCAAAAGCTCAAATATAAGGTGCTCAAAGAGGTTGCATCGTTGGAGTTTGACGGTACCCTCGAAGAGAATATAATGAACATACCTAAGACTATTATGCCGGGACCAAAGCCTTCTCTGCGCTGCTGCATCTATAAGGAGCGTGCCATTATCGGCGAACGTGTAAGGCTTGCAATGGGCGGAGATAAAACGAACCCCAATGTTGTGGAAATTCTCGACATTGCCTGCGATGAATGTCCCGTTGACGGAATACAGGTTACTCCGTCCTGCCGCGGATGTATCGCTCACCGCTGCGTTGACGTTTGTCCCAGAGGCGCTATAAGTATTGTCGACCACCGTTCACAGATTGATCACAGCAAGTGTATTGAATGCGGTAAGTGCATTGAGGCTTGCCCCTATAACGCTATAATCAGATCTGTGCGTCCCTGCATGAACGCCTGCAAGATTAATGCGATTTCAATGGATGACGACAAAAAGGCTGTTATTGATAACGAAAAATGTATTTCCTGCGGAGCCTGCGTTTATAAATGCCCCTTTGGAGCTATTGCCGATAAGTCTTCAATTCTTGAAGTTATCCGCACAATAAAGGCCTCCGAAAACAATGAGAAATATAAAGTTTACGCAGTTGTTGCACCGTCAATCGTAAGCCAGTTCGTCTATGCAAAGGTTGAGCAGGTTGTTGAAGGACTTAGATGCCTCGGTTTCCACAGCGTTGTTGAAGCAGCTCTCGGCGCAGATATGGTGGCTTATAAAGAGGCAAGCGAGCTTTACGAAAAAGGTTTCCTTACAAGCTCTTGCTGTCCCGCTTTTGTAAGCTATATTCATAAGTTCTTCCCCACTATGGTAAAGCATATTTCCCACAACCTTTCGCCTATGGCTCAGATTGCAAGCTATCTTAAAAGAATTGAGCCCGACTGCAAGGTGGTCTTTATAGGACCCTGTATTGCTAAAAAGGCTGAGATTAAGCTTGATACAGTTAAACCCTATGTAGATTATGTTTTGACTTTTGAAGAGCTTCAGGCTTTGTTTGACGCAAAGAACATAGAGATTTCTTCACTTAAAGGTGAATGTCTTGACAACGCCTCCTATTTCGGAAGAGTATTCGCAAGAAGCGGCGGACTTGCCGTTGCCGTTGAGCAGGCTCTTAAAGAGCAGGGACTTTTTGACCTCGACTTTAAGTACAAGCCTATTTCGTGTAACGGTATTACCGAGTGCAGAACGGCGCTTTTGAAGGCCTCCAAAAATGTTCTTCAGGAAAACTTTATTGAGGGTATGGCCTGCGAAAACGGCTGTATAGGCGGTGCGGCTTGCCTTACTCACGGTCCCAAGAATAAGCTGGAAGTTGACAATTACGGAAAGCTTGCCCTTGAAAAGACTATGCAGAGTGCAATAAGCGTTCTTGATTTTACATAATAATTTAATATTAAAAACGGAAAGCGGGTGCATATTTTGGTATCGGTTCAGGTTTGTATAGGCAGCGCCTGTCATCTTGGTGGCTCCCACGACATTATAACCGGGTTACAGAACATAATTGAAGAGAGAAATCTTAAAGACAAGGTTGAACTTAAAGCTGTGTTCTGTATGGGTCAGTGCGAAGGTGCGGTTTGCACAAGAGTCAACGGCAAAAAGATATGCGGCGTAAGCCCTAAAGGGGTAGAAGATTATTTCAATACCCATGTACTTCCGGAAATTGAATAACCAGGTCAGAACGGCGGATTTTTCCGCCGCTTTTGATGTCAGGGATAGATAGTAAAAGGGGTGCGCCTGCTTTTCCCTTAGAAAAATGTTATTTTAAATCTTGTTTTTTTCCTTAAAATATGATATACTCACTAAGTCGATTTATCGCAGAAATAAATTTTTCCGAGGCGTAGCTCAGTTTGGTAGAGTGCTTGGTTTGGGACCAAGATGCCGCACTCCGCAAGGAGCAGACTTGGGACGAGGACGTAAAGAAAACAGTCCTGCGGACTGTTTTTAGTCCGAGAGATTTTTGGCGCAAGGCAAAAATCAGGAACCTGCGGCTCGGATAAAATTAAATAAAAAACAACGAGGCGTAGCTCAGTTTGGTAGAGTGCTTGGTTTGGGACCAAGATGCCGCAGGTTCAAGTCCTGTCGCCTCGACCAAAAGCCTGAACGTAATTTGCGTTCAGGCTTTTTTATCTGCAAAATTTATTTTCTGTTTGCTCCGAAATATAAATATGTATTCATGCAACAATCTCATAAAGATTTCTTTTTTTAGATACTGTGTCGAAAATTGTACTGGTTGTCGATGTAGGCTTAAAAATATATCAAAATATATATTTCTCAACTTGAATAAATAGTATGTTTATATTTTTTTACCAATTATTTTATTGACTTTTGCTTTTAAGTTAGATATTCTTTCATTAAAGTAATAAAAATGGGGGAATTTTTGCAAATGAGTAAAACAGTAAAAAGGATTATGTCCGTTGTTTTGGCAGCAGTAATGCTGCTTGGCTGTGCTTCTGCAGCGTTTGCGGCCTATGGCTGCGATTGCGGAACATCGCCGCTGATTGTGGTAAGCGGTATGGCTGCATGGCCGCTTGTACAGGATGAGGGTACTGAGAACGAAAAACAGGTTTTTCCTCCCGACACAGAGGAAATTTTAAAGTTAGTAGGAGAAATTGCCGGTCCTCTCGCACTTTTTGCCGTCAATAAAGATTACGATAAGCTCGGTGACAGTCTTATCCCTGCGTTAAAAGAGCTTTTGGAGCCATTGGCATGTAATGCAGACGGCAGCAGCAAATATAATATCACTACGGATATTTATCCGGAATCAATGGAAAACTATCCGGAGTTTGCAACCAATCCGGAGTTTACGGCAAACGAACCTGCGGTAGTCCGTGAGGCAGTGGAAAAAATAGGCGCTGACCATGTATATTATTTTAACTATGACTGGCGTCTTGACCCCATGGAGCATGCAAAAGAGCTTCGCAAATATGTTGAGAAAGCAAAGGCAGAAACGGGTCACGATAAGGTAAACCTTGCCGGAGCAAGCATGGGCGGTACCATAATCGCTTCATATCTTGCCCTTTACGGCAGCGATGATATTGATAATTTTACAATGCTTTCTTCCGCTTTTACGGGCACAACTATTGTCGGAGACCTTTTTAACGGCAGACTCGAAATAAATAAAGATGGACTTATTCGCATACTTAAAGAGGTTGTAGGTGTTGAAGCGGTAAACATCCTCTTTGACGCTCTCGACAAAGCGGGAGTTTTCGATATTCTTGTAAACTTTGCGGATTCACTTTTTGCAAATCTTCAGGACAGAATCTATGACGAGGTTTTCCAAGATACATTTATTACCATGCCTGCAATTTGGGATCTTATCGCCCTTGAGGACTACGAGGATGCAAAGGCTTATCTTCTCGATCCAAAGACAGACGCAAACCTGATTGCCAAAATTGACAATTATCACTACAATGTACAGGCAAAGCTTCCTGAGCTCCTTGAAGAGGCAATGGAGAACGGTACAAAAGTCAATATTGTATCCCATTACAATATGCAGGGCGTTCCCATAACTCCCTCCTATAAGGAACAGAACGACAATATAATTGATACAAAATATACCTCCGGTTATGCCGTTTGTGCATATCTTGATGAAACTCTTCCTGAGGATTACAAACAGCAGAATACAGTTTGCAAGGACGTCACACATAACCATATTTCCGCAGACAGAATAATTGATGCATCCACCTGCTTGCTTCCGGAGCAGACCTGGTTCCTGAAAAACCAGAAGCACGTTGGATATATGTATCACACGGAGCTTATGGATTTTATTCTAATGCTTTGTCTTGGTGATACCCAGTATACTGTGGATAATGCTGGACAGTACAGCCAGTTTATGGAGGTAGACCCCAAAACAGGTGAGCTTACTGTAATCGGCGGGGAGGAACCCTCTGAGCCTGAAACAACTACAGAGGTTGTAGAGCCCACTGAAACGGAGCCGGTAGAAACAGAAACGGAAGTAACCGAACCTACTGAGACGGAACCCGGCGAAACGGAGACCACGGAAGATACAACTGAAACTTCTGAAACAGAAGTAACTGTTACAGAAACAGAGGCTGAACCTTCAGAGACACAAACAGCTCCTGCTGAGACTGAAACCGAATCTGAAGAGGCAGTAACTGAGTCCGATACAGCTCCCACTGAAACTGCATCCGATGAAGATGCAGAAGATGCATCTGATAACGGTTCCAGCCAGGAAGAAGCAATTACCGTCGGCGACAGCCTTGTGGCGATTGTTCCCTTTGGAGCAGCCTGTGCAGCTTTGGTATTGACCGTAAAGCGCAAAAGGAATAAAATATAAATAATCTCTGATTTAAAGGGCCGCCGCATTTTTATGCGGCGGTTTTAATAAGGGATAATTTACCGAAAGGCGGAGCTGTGCTGAAAGCGCAGCAGTGAAAAAATGGATTTTAGAAAAGCTTTGGAAATTGTTTTGGAAACAAAAAATATAATTATGGATAAAGAATCGGCTCACAACATAACCGTTAAAGGTGAGGCCGACTATGTAACCCAGACGGATTTTAAGGTTCAGTCATTCCTTATGGAAAAGCTCTATGAGGCTTATCCTGAGGCTGGCTTTCTTGCTGAGGAAAAGGATAACGACTATAAGGGAGAAACTCCTATCTGGATTATCGACCCAATTGACGGCACAACTAATTTAATTCACGGCTGTAATATGAGCGCTGTTTCCCTTGCCTATTATGACGGAAAGGAGACGATTTTCGGAGCGGTTTACAATCCCTTTACAGGGGAACTTTTCCGTGCAGAGAAAGGAAAGGGCGCATTTTTAGGTGACACTCCTATTCACTGTACAAATACAGATAAACTGGGTCGCTGCCTTGTGTCTGTTGGAACATCACCTTATTATAAAGATGAGGCACAGGGCAATTTTGAGCTTTTCCAAAAGGTGTTCTTAAAGTGCGAGGATATAAGGCGTACAGGTTCCGCAGCCCTTGACCACTGCTATGTTGCGGCGGGACGCTTTGACGTATACGTTGAGCGCCATTTGAAGCCCTGGGATTATGCCGCCGGAAAGCTTATTCTTGAAGAAGCGGGCGGAAAGGTCACAGGCTGGCAGGGAGAAGAAGCGGACCCCACAAAGATTTGGGATATCCTTGCCACCAACGGAAAGGTTCACGAAGATTTTCTCAGAATGATTAAGTAATCTGAATTTATAATAAATCCGGGTTTTGGCTCTAATACAGTTATAATAAACCGCAGGATTATGGAAAAATGGATTAAAAAATGTAGCTTTATCAATTAATCCATTAAAAGAAAACCAAGTACATTTTTAAGTCAAAACACCTCCCTTTTCGTATAATGAAAGGGGAGGTGTTTATTGTGAATTCCTGTGAAATAACTGCCGGGGTAACAGCAATTGCAAACTGTTTGGCGAAGAACTTAAGCGACGAAGAGCTTGCTCTGCTTGGGGCGTTATTTGTGAGTTTAGGCGATACTCTTGCCTTAATAGCCGCACATCGTGACTGCTGCGGTAATAAAAATCAGTGCGGCTGAGGGGCTAAATTGTTCTTGAAAGACGGAGCGGATTGGAGTATAATAACAGCGTTCAATAAAACGGAGACATAGCTCAGCCGGTTAGAGCGCTGCATTCACATTGCAGAGGTCGTGGGTTCGAGTCCCTCTGTCTCTACCACGTTGGAGCAAGCGTCATATCGCTTGCTCCGACTTTTTTTTCTAAAAAGTCCGCTTATTCGGTTACAAGCGTCCTCACCGCATCTCCCTGTCTATGCACTTTTTTGCAGTTTGCAGGATGGGGGTGCTTTTTCTCTTTATACATTGTGACTGTCTCTTACAAGTCGAAGCAAAGGATATATTCCTTGCTCCGATTTTTTTGCAAAAGTCAAAGTTCGATTATTTTGCTCTTTATGTTATACTTAATCCAGAGGAGGTGCTTTTATGAGAATTGCAGAAATTGAGAAAAAGCTCATAGACGGAGAATGTTCCGAAGATATGATTGATTTGTTTAAAGCTGCATTAAAACGTGTCCCCGAAGGTAGCAGGTGTCAGCATTGCTATGTTACCGCCGCAGGCATGAAAATATGCAATTCTTCACAGGCAATTTCTCTTATTGAATACGGTCTTGAGCAGAAGGGGGATAGTTGGAGTGATTATATGCGGTCATACACCAATGCTGCAATTATTTATGAGCGAAGCGGTAAATATGAAAACGCCCTTCAGTCGTATCAATTGGCACTGTCTTCAATTGACAGTACCCTGCGAGAACATTACAAAGCGGAATACGCCGTGCATATGCTTCGTGTGGAAATGCACATCAGTGGTTTTACCTATACCTCAGAATTGCAAAAGTATTATGACGAATCACTTTCGGCCGATACTTTTCGGCAGTCTTTCAAGACATATATGTTTTATAAGGCTGTTGCTGAGATTATTATATTTGTAAAGGGGAAAAAGTGGAATAATGCCGAAGAAGCTTTGCTTACAGCGAAAAAAATGCTAAATCCGGACTGTATTGGGCCCTTAACTCTTTTGCTGAAGAAACATAAATACGATGAAAAATGTAATGCAACAGAAAAAGCAAAAAAGTATCTAAAAGATATTGAATGTGAGATAAAAAGCAATATCTGCTGAATTTTTAATTGTCCTGCGAAAAAAGCCTTTTAAACCATTCTGGGCATTGTAAAAAATAAGTCAATCTTTTTATTGCTGGTTCGAAAAATCTATGTTACTATAAGCGTAAGTTCCCTTATAAAGGATGATGAAATTTTGAATACAACAATATATATTGTGCTGTTTATGATAGTGTTCATAATTATATACGAGCAGCAGCGCAAAAGGGAAATTGTTGTCAGACAGCTTAAAAAAATCAGAAGTAAAAAGGAGAGAGCGGTAATGACTGAGCTTGCAAAAAGGTTTATAGATAAAGAATGCATTATTTACACTTTCAATTCCCAGGTGACAGGAACAATCAAAGAGGTGACCGATAGTGCAGTGCTTATTGAAAATAAGGACACTTCCGAAATTATAAATATAGATTATATTGTCAGAATAAGAGAATGTCCGAAAAATAAAAACGGAAAGAAAAAGCTTGTTGTTGGCTGATATTGTAATTAGGAATTAGGCTAAGATTCATTGTGAGATATTAAAATGCTGAAACTTGTTAAATTAGAACGTAAATACTATCCATTGCTGATTGATATGATGGATGAATGGACTAAGTCCGGCGAAAGAATAATTCCCTATGCCATAAGAAAAAATGATTATAAAGATTATTACCGTTACTTGGAAGGATTGGACAATCCCGGTTC
>CAUDRD010000039.1 GCA_958451705.1 uncultured Oscillospiraceae bacterium | reverse complement strand
CCCACTGCGATTTTATGGAGATTTTCAAGGCTCAGATAGCCCAGAGAATCTGCACCGATCTCCTGCCGGATTTCGTCGAGAGTAAGACGGCATGCAATAAGGTATTCACGGGAGCTGATGTCTGTACCGAAATAACAGGGATTGAGGAAAGGCGGAGAAGAAATACGCATATGAACCTCTGTAGCTCCGGCTTTTCTGAGAAGCTCAACAATATGAGCGCTGGTGGTTCCTCTGACGATGGAGTCGTCTATCATAACAACTCTCTTGCCCTTTACGGCTGCTGAAAGAGGATTGAGCTTAATATGAACGCTTCTCTCTCTCTGCTCCTGAGTTTCCTGAATAAAGGTTCTTCCGATATAGCGGTTCTTGATAAAGCCAAAAGCAAAGGGAATACCTGACTCCTCAGCGTATCCGATTGCAGCGTCAAGACCTGAATCGGGAACACCGATAACAACGTCGGCCTCAACTGGATGCTCCTTTGCAAGATAGCGGCCTGCCATACGGCGTGCCATATGTACGCTTGCTCCGTCGATTACTGAATCGGGACGGGCAAAGTAAACGTGCTCGAAAATGCAAAGTGAAGTTTTTTGTCCGCAGTGGTCTTTGATACTGCGTATGCCGTTTTCATCAATAACAACAATTTCACCGGGCTCAACGTCACGGACGAACTCGGCTCCGAGGCTGTCGAGAGCACAGGTTTCGGAAGCGAGCATATAGCTGTTTCCGCTTTTACCGATGCACAGGGGACGGAATCCGTGAGGGTCTCTTACAACGATAAGCTTACGGGGTGAGACAACAAGGAAGGAGTATGCGCCCTCAAGCTTATCCATTGCAACGGAAATAGCCTCTTCAACGCTGCCCTTTGTAAGCCTTGCCTTTGCAATAAGATAACCGATAAGCTCAGCGTCGCTGTTTGTCTGGAAAATAGCGCCGGTTGTCTGGAGCTCACGCTTAATTTCTTCTGTGTTTACAAGGCTTCCGTTATTTGAAATAGCCAAAGTGCCCTTTGAATAACGCATAACAAGAGGCTGAGAGTTAATGTGAATAGAATCTTTGCCGGCAGAATAGCGAACATGGCCGAGACCTATATCTCCTTTGCCGTTAGCTGTAAGCTTTTTAAGAGTATCTGCATCGAAAACGTCGGGAACAATTCCCATTCCCTTTTCGCAGTCGATTATTCCGTCGTTGTTAACTGCAATACCGCAGCTTACCTGACCTCTGTGCTGAAGGGCAAAAAGGGCAAAATATGCTTCCGTTGCCACATTGAGGTCATCTTTGTTATAAATGCCGAACACGCCGCATTCTTCATGTATCTTATCAAACATAATTTATCCGCCTCCAAAGTGATTTTGCAAAATTAATAGGTAACAGTTTTTCTTATGCCTTAAGGCTTTCAGCAAGGGCTTTATCCTTTTCGATAACCGCCTTTTCCATATCGGCTTTCATTTCATCAAGCTTTTTGGCAAGTCCTTCGTCGGAAAGAGCCAGCATCTGTACGGCGAGAATTGCCGCATTTTCCGCTCCGTCTATAGCAACTGTTGCAACGGGAATACCGGAAGGCATCTGAACAGTTGCAAGAAGAGCGTCAAGTCCGTCAAGAGTAGAAGACTTAACAGGAATACCTATAACAGGAAGAGTTGTATGAGCCGCAAGAACACCTGCAAGATGTGCTGCTTTTCCTGCCGCAGCTATAATAGCTCCAAAACCGTTTTCCTTTGCCTTTGATGAAAACTCGGCTGCCTGAACCGGTGTTCTGTGAGCCGACATTACATGAACCTCTGTTTCAACTCCAAATTCAGAAAGCTTTTTTATGGCTTTGCCTACTACCGGCAAATCACTGTCGCTGCCCATTATTACAGCTACCTTTTTCATACACTCGACATCCTTTCAAAACTAATAAATTTGGTGTTTTTACCAAAGTAAAAAGGCTGCGGTTATAACGCAGCCTGCTTTTCACCTTTCGGTTTTTGACACACTGATACTGGGATTTTTAGCGTGCCCTATATTCAGCTTTATTTTTAAAGGCGAAACCGAAAAACAGGTCACCGCATTTTCACCTACCCAGCTCTCATATCAATACTTAAATATTTTATTGCAAAACATGGATAATTTCAATAGATTGCGGCACCTTTTGATTTTTTTCTACATATAGATTGATTAACGCCTTTAGTTGTGCATAATGTTTTGTGTACTTTGCCTTTATTCGGCATTATGCCAATTGACAGATGTCTAAGCTTCCTTTATCATTTATTTGTGAAAATATGCTTATGAGGTGATGAAATGAAACACGCCATAAAATCAACGCTCTGCGTTCTCGTTGCCCTTGCCCTTACCCTTACATTCTTCGGATGCATGGCTGAACAGAATATGGTTACAGACGGAATTAAAAAATTTGATGAAATATCATCTGACTATAAAATTCCCGAAAAGGATATTCAGATTTCGGAATCCAATGAAGGCAATACAATTAACTACACTTATTCATTCGATTTTTCCGCCGGAAGCTCCAAGGTCACCCTTTTAGCCTCCGCTGACAGAAAATCGAAGGAGTTTATTAAAAGCTCCGTTTGGTTTATAGGCTCCGGACAGACCGCCGATGGAGAAATAAGCCAACAAACCGTCGATGAATTTTGCAAGGTTTCAGGATATTCAATTATTTCATTTACAGGTCTTACGGAAGCCGATGCAGACGCCATTATTGAAGAGCTGAAAGTTAATCTGCCGGAATCCTACAACGGAAAAACTTCTTACACTAAAGACGTAGGAAACTACCGTTTCGGTTTTTCCTCCTCGAGCATTATGACCGGCTTTACAATTGAAAACTTAAAAGCCAAGGCTAACTCCTCCACCGAGGACGTAACAGCAAAAGCCGCTCAGTAAAATTAACACAAAAACCAAACCCGTCGGAATAATCCGGCGGGTTTTATTTTGCTGATATTTACTTTTTGAGTTTTCCTGCGGGACACACCTTCATGCAGATTCCGCAGACGGCTCCCCTGCCTATCATTTTAAATTCCTTTTTCATAAAGGTGCTGCACTTTTCCGGGTCAAAAATTTCGCTTCTGTCTATTCCAGGATACCAGTCTTTTCCCTTTATGGCTCCTGACGGACAAGCATCAACACAAAGATTGCATCCGATACAGATGTTTTCGGAAATTGGAATTTCCCTTTCAAGAGGACAGTCGGTAAAAAGTGAACCGAGGCGCACTCTCGCCCCGTATTCTCTATGGAGAAAAAGGGAGTTTTTGCCCACCGTTCCAAGCCCCGAAAGATAAGCAAGTTTTTTGTGGGAATAGCGGCCCTTATAATTCCAGCCGTCTTTGTTTATGCTTTGGGAAGCTGCAACGGTGATATAACGGTAACCTCTTTTTTCAAGAAACATTCCCGCCCTTAAAAGCAGCGAATCAATAAGAGCGTTGACCGCTCTGTAATGGCTGAAATAAGTGTGGGTTGGAGCACCGTCAATCTCGTCGATTATACCGTCGGAAAGCTTTACTACAACGCTTACACCGTAGCAGCAGGAACCGAAATCCCCGTCGTCTATTTTAGCAAAGCCCACGTCGGAAGCTCCCGCTGAAAGAAGAAATTCTTTCAGCTCTTTTTGTATATCGGTCAATTGAATTTCCCCTTTCAGTAAACTATCAAATTTTAATATTTTTACTTAAGTCTGTCAATAAGGAACGGAACAGCTGTTTCAAAATCAACGCCGTACCAGTTTGAGCCCTCTCTTGCATAAGTTATTCTGATGCACTCAACTGTGTAATCAGCGGCAAGACGCACGGCCTCCTCAATGGTCTTTCCTCTCATAACTGCGCCTACAAAGGTTGAGGAGAATACATCCCCCGTACCATGGTAGCTTACGGGGATTTTTTCATGGCTGTACATTGTTCTTTCGCCGGTCTTGCAGTCGTAGCAAATAACTCCGTATTTGCCATCCAGTACAACGCCTTTGAGTACTACCTTTTTGCTGCCCAAAGCCGCAAGCTTTTTGAGAAGAGCTTCAATGTAGCTTTCATCATATTCGGTCTTGTACTCGCTGCCTGTAAGGAAGCTTGCTTCGGTGATATTCGGAAGAATGATATCTGCCTTTCCGCAGAGCTTTGCCATCTCTTTGGGGAACTCATTGTCAAAAGCGGGATAGAGCTTTCCGTTATCCGCCATAGCAGGGTCAACTACTACAAGGGTATCATCTTTAAGCTTATCAATAACCGACATAACAGTGGCTATCTGCTGGCCTGATGCAAGGTAACCGGTATAAATACCGTCAAACTTTATTCCCTCGTTTTTCCAGTGGTCGGTTATGGGCACAATCTGGTCGTCAAGATCTTTGCAGGTAAAGCCTTTAAACATTGTATGGGTGGACAAAACGGCGGTGGGGATTATAGCTGCCTCTACACCCATTGCGGAAATTATAGGAAGAGCCACCGTAATAGAGCACTTGCCTAAACAGGAAATATCCTGAATTGTAACTATTCTTTTCATAACTGACACCTCTCTGTTACTTTCTTATGGGTACATAATATCAGAAAAAGTGTCATAATAAAATATACAATTTTGAGTTATTTTAAAGAGGTCAATTTACTAGCAAATTAAAAGGTTTCCAACTCTAAAAAAACAACGCTTTTCTTCTGTGCAACGCCGCAGTATAAACAGTTGGTATACCGTCCTTCTTCCATATAGTGTTTAAGCACATACTCAGCTGTATAAGGCATTTTCTTTTCTGTAACTTTTTCAAACTCCACCCATTGCAGCTTGCCTTCACAGCAATGCTTCTGAACACTGACACCCTTACGCAAATCAGCAAAAAAATAATAGTTTATACGTATTTCTCCGTTTTTATTTCTAAGGGTTACATATCTGAGATTTATATTATCCAAATCATGCTCATCAAGATTTATTTCTTCTTTCAGCTCTCTGAGCATTGCTTTTTTGGCATCGTTAAGCTCGTCTTTTTCAAAATGTCCTCCTATACCGCACCATGATGGAGAAATAACCCGTGAACCGATTCTGTATAGCATCAGCATTTTGTTTTCACACATAATGTAAACCGAAGCCATATTTCTTAAATGTCCGTCCATTTGAAAATCTCCTTTGTATTAATAAATTTGATAATAACACAGCGTCGGGAAAATAACAACGACGGCAAACAAAAAAGGCTTCGTCCCTTAAGACGTAAGCCTGATTTTTGTTTATATATACTAACTGTTTTCGTTCCTTTTTACATACTTAAAATTATACTCTTGTCTTTACCTTTTTAAGAGCCATGCTTACGGGAACCGCAATAATTACGGCAGCCACAATTTCGAGAACGGCGTTGATTGTAAAGGCTGCAAGAACATATTTGAGGAAGCCGCCGAAAGACATAACGGTAATTCCAAGCTCCTTACCAAGCTCTCCGCCATGGAAAATATAAATAGCGCCCATTACAAAAATAGTATTGGTAATGCAGCCGGCTATTGCGGCAATGCCTGCGGGTATGTTGTTCTTTTTGCCTTTTGCGTCCTCCTTTTTAGGAGCAAAAACAAGATAAAGGCAGCCTGCAATTATAAGGGCAAATACAATAGCTCCGATTAAAGCAACTGCAAAGCCTGCCCACTGTGCCTGATTTGCAAAGCTTACAGCGGAAGTTATTGCAACGCCTGCAAGAAGAGCGGCGATAACAGCGGCGATTATCTGAGCTGTCTTACCTACTTTATCTGCTTTTGAAGCGATGACAAAAATTGCGCCTGCTATAAATCCTGCAAGTACACGGGGAATAAGGGATACAGCCGGGTTCCAGAAAATTGCACCCTCAAGAGGTGAAGGCGGAGCCAAAACGGCTTTTACAATACATGAAATACCCCAAACGGCACCGAGGATTGCACCTGATTTCGGTCCCATGACAATTGCGCCGATAATAACCGGAATGTGGATAATCGTGATACTCAGAACACCGTAGCTGATGTATCCAATATTAGGCACAAAGGTCAAAAGGATAATTAGTGCGGAAAGCACTCCCAGCTGAGTGAGCGTAAGAACGCTCTGAGTTGATTTTTTACTTTTCATTAATTACTACCTCCTTGCTGCTGCTCCATTAAAGGATGCAGCGCCGGGGCGTGATTTATTCACGCCTTACTGCGGAACGAAAACAGCGGTATAACCTGAAAAATTTATTTTAACTGCAACGCAGTAAAATACAAATTCATAATTAATTACTTTGATGAATTTCTGTCGTAAAGAAGCTTTAAGCCTTTAAGAATAAGATCTCCGTCAATGCTTGCCTTTCTGCGGCAGTTGCGGACTATTTCCCCGGCAAAGCCGCCGGTTGCAACAATGCTCTTTACCTGACAGCCAAGCTCTTCTTCAATTCTGTCCGCCATACCGTCAAGCATAGCGGCAGTACCGAACACCGTGCCGGACTGCATACAGTCAATTGTATTTGTACCGATTGTATGGGACGGAGCGGAAAGGCTTATACCGGGAAGCTGATAAGTTTTTGTAGCGAGAGCCTCAACGGAAATTCCTACTCCGGCGGCAATGGTGCAGCCTCTGAAAACTCCTTTTTCATCTATTACACTTATTTTTGTAGCGGTGCCGAGATCCATAACAAGGCACGGCAGCGGGAAAAATTCTATTGCCGCAACTGCCCCTGCCACAAGGTCTGCTCCAAGTTCACCGGGGTCATCGGTACGGATATTAAGTCCCGTTTTAATTCCCGGACCAACCATAAGAGGTGTGTGTCCCGTCACAAATTCCACGGCATCCTTAACAGCTCTCGTAAGCTCCGGAACAACGGAACCGATAATAGCTCCGGAAAAATCGGAACCTTTTACGCCGTTAAGGCGCAGCAGGTCGTGGAACTCCGCAGCATATTGATCCCTGGTTCTTCTTCTGTCTGTGGAAAGACGGAGAATAAACATAAGCTCGTCTTTTTTATATGCACCTAAAGTTATATTTGTGTTTCCTATATCGATAGTTAATACCATCATAACACCTCCGCATTACAGCCCTTATTATCTATTTTAAAACCTGTATTAAAACCCACTCAAACAATTTTTGCCGAATTGTTCAGCGGTTGTATTATATCGCAAAAGTGAGGATAAATCAATTTAAGGTTGAAAATTTTGCCAATGGTCACTATTATAGTTGATATACACAAAAGAGTTTGATATATTCTCACAACTGAAAGCGATTAAAGTTTCTGTGATTTTGAAAGGAAATAAAAATGGAAAAGTGCAGCCTGTGTCCGAGAATGTGTAAAGTTAAAAGAGAAAAAGACGTCCCTTCCAAAGGTTTCTGCAAAATGCCCGACTCCCCTGTTTTGGCAAGAGCCGCCCTTCATTTTTGGGAAGAGCCATGCATAAGCGGTGAAAAAGGCTCCGGTACTGTTTTTTTCTCAGGGTGTTCCCTGGGCTGCGTCTTTTGTCAAAACAGCAAAATCAGCACGGGAGGCTTTGGCACCCCGGTAACGGAAGAAAGACTTTCTGAAATTTTCGATGAACTTATTGCCCTGGGAGCAAACAATATAAATCTTGTAAACCCCACCCATTTTGCTTCTTCCATAAGACGGGTTCTCAAAAAGAAAAAGCCCTCCGTTCCGGTAGTATATAACAGCTCCGGATATGAAAGAGTGGAAACCCTACGTTCCCTTGAGGGACTTATAGACGTTTATCTTCCTGACTTTAAATATGTAAGCAGCGAGGTTTCGGCAAAATATTCCGGAGCGGCAGATTATTTTTCTTTTGCGTCAAAAGCCATAGAGGAAATGATAAGACAGGTAGGGGCTCCACAATATGATGAAAACGGACTTATCACCAAAGGCGTTATAATAAGACATCTTATTTTGCCGGAGCACACAAAGGAATCCATAAAAGTTTTAAGGTATATTTGGGAAAATTATCCTAAGACTATACCCGTAAGCCTCATGTGCCAGTATACCCCCTGTTCAAGAGCAGAAGAATTTCCTGAGATGAACAGAAAAATAACCAAGAGAGAATATGAAAAGGTCATCAACGCCATGCTTGAAATGGGCTTTGAAGACGGCTTTCTTCAGGAAATTTCATCGGCTCAGAAGAAGTATATTCCCGACTTCGACCTTACCGGAATTTAATTGTGTTAAATAAATATAAAAAAATATATCTATTGTCAATTTTCACAAAAAATGCATGAATAAATCGAAAAAAATAAATATATTTAGTCTTTTTGTCGGACATTCTTCTTTGTTTTTTGTCAATTACTACAAAACTCTTTCAAATAGTAACAAAATAGTTACAAAATTTCAAAACTTATGATATAATATTTTGCGTAAATTGAAGATGTTAAATAAACTAACATATACGATATTTTTTAGAGCTGCCATAGCTCCAGCTCTTTTGATTTATTTTTCTTACGGAAGGAGCATGAATATTATGAATATTTCTGTTAACGAGTATACTTTTCCGTCCTCATCAGGACTTGCCGATATCTACGCCCGCTCTTATGCCCCGGTTAACGAAGAGGACATAAAGGGTATCGTTCAGATTTGCCACGGTATGGCCGAACACAGCGGAAGATACGATGAGTTTGCAAGATTCCTGAGCGGCAACGGATTTGCAGTTTTTATCAACGACCATCTCGGTCACGGACTCTCTGTTAAAAGCGACAGTGAACTTGGATATTTCGGTGACAAAACCGGAAGACACGATCTTGTAAACGACGTAAAACTTTTAACCGACATTGCCCGCAGCACTTACCCCGATAAACCGTTCTTTATTTTCGGACACAGCATGGGCTCGTTTATTGCAAGACGCTACACGGAAAAATTCGGCATGAACATTGACGGAGCAATTTTCTGCGGAACAAGCGGAACAAATCCCGCCGCAGGAATTGCCGTTAAAATTGCAGAATTTGTAGCTTCAAGAAAAGGCGTGCATCACAGAAGCGAATTTATTAACAAAATCGCTTTTGGCAACTACAACAAACACGTCGGTGAAAAACGTACCGATTTCGACTGGCTTACTCGTGACGAATCAGTAGTTGACGCTTACATTGCTGACCCCAAATGCGGTTTCCTTTTTACCGCCGCCGGATACAGAGACCTTTTTGATATTCTCAGAAGCGTTTCCACACGTTCGTGGTACAATAACGTCCCATTTATTCTGCCGATTCTTCTTATCTCCGGAACGGAAGATCCGGTAGGTGAATACGGAAAGGGAGTGAGACAGGTCTTTCACGATCTCAAAAAGACAGGACACAAAGACGTAACCCTTAAACTTTACGAAAACGACAGACACGAAATTTTAAACGAACTTAATAAGCAACAGGTCTTTGACGATGTGCTCGGTTGGCTCTGTGAAGTTTTGGCCAAGCAGCAGACACAGGCATAAATTAAATAATTGTAAATGAAGCTTTTTAACAAATCAAAGTGAGGAAGATTTTGAATGAAAACGCTTTTCATCTATTATTGTTCGGATTCTCAAATAGGAAAGATTTGCGCCCAAAGCGCTGACAGCAAATATGTCGATGTTATGGAAATTTCTCCACGCTATTCCTGCGGTTTTACAAGAAGACTTTCCTGTGCTTTAAACGGTGAGGGTGTCAGAATTAAGGAAAATGACATTGATTTTTCAAAGTATGACACCGTAATTGTTGCATCAACTCTTATCGGCGGTATGCCTTCACCGGTTATTAACGAATTTCTTCACACAACAAATCTTTACGGCGTTGAAGTTATAGGTGTACTTATAAAGGGAAGTATTTTCTCAAGACATACCTCTGAGGTATTCAGAAAACGTATTTTCCTGGCCGGCGGTCATTGCCGCAGCGTAGTCACTATTCCGGCAAAGGAAATCAAGAAAAATCCTTCCCATGTTATGGACTATGTAAAACAAGCTGTCACCAAGGCGGAATCTTTCTAAAGTCCCCTTTCAAAATTCTAAAAGAGGCTCTGTGCAGTAAAACTGTACAGAGCCTCTTTTATTAATGACATAAAATAGTAGAGCCTGAAAACTTTTAAGTTTCAGGCTCATTGTTTATTTTAGTCTTCCTTTTTTTCAACTTTGCGCATTATTACAAATTTCTCAAGGGGGAACAATACCACAAAGTTAAGCACGCTAAAGCACATTTTAGCAATGTTGGTGGCAAGGTCATAACCCATGTTTGCGCTGTTCTGAAGCAGATAGCTTATCTGAGGTGCAAAATAGGTCTGTGCGCAGATAAGAGCTACAATTACTACAAAATAAACTACTACGCTGAAAGTTAGGTTCATGTTTGAACCGAAGGTTTTCTTTCTGTTAACAACGAAGGAGATAATCTGTGCAACAGTTGTAGAAACAAGGAACGCAATCATTGTTCCGAGACCTTCTACGCCGTCTCCTTTATAATGGAATACAAACCAGTTAAAGGGCTGCATATTGAG
>CAUDRD010000038.1 GCA_958451705.1 uncultured Oscillospiraceae bacterium | reverse complement strand
AAAAGAAATCGAAAAATATTTGGCTTTGGTTGACGAAAAATCACAGATAAAAGTGCTGCCGATAATAGAATATATTGAATCTCATTATAATGAAGCTTTTTTCGACGGTGAACATTCCGAAAAAACGAGAATACCCACCTATCGTTTGGGAGAAAGATTTGTGGGTATCGGATGCAGAAAAAATTATATAAGTTTATATTTCAGCAGAGAATTGCCTGTTAAAGTTATAGGCAGGCTTAGTGAAAGAATAAGATGCAACAAAAATTCCGTTAACATAAGCTACTGCGGCGACACAGATTATGAAGCTGTTTTCAGGGGTATAGACACAGAGTTCAAGGCTTAACTTGATTAATATTAAAGAATTAAAGACATTAAAAAATCCGATCTCACCGATCGGATTTTTATTTTGTCTATTAAACTACAAAATTACGGGCTGAAGCTGCTGACCTTTTAAAGCCGCTTCTATGGCGTTTGAGGTAAGGGAAAAATCCGCCACAACGGAATTAGGCTTTTTAATATAATCATCCTGCCGCATGGGAACAAAAAAGATATTTTTATAGTTCATAAGCTGACCTATGTTTTTTGCCGCTGCCCCTAAGGCGTCGTTTGTGGAAACCGCTATAAGCAAGGGCCTTGCGTTGCGCAAATGTGCTTTTGCCGCAAGGGTAACAGTGGTATCCGTTATTCCGTTTGCAAGCTTTCCGAGAGTGTTGCCCGTACAGGGCTCTATAAGCAGTATATCAAGAAGCTTTTTGGGGCCTATTGGCTCAGCTTCCGTTAATCCTGTTATTATCTTTTTTCCGCATATAGTTTCTATTCTGCTGCGAAAATCCTTAGCTTCGCCGAACCTTGTATCGGTGAAATAAGCGTTTTCGCTCATTATGGGTATTACTTCAAATTTCAATTTTACAAGGTTTTCTATCTGTTCAATTGCCTTTGCAAAGGTGCAGAAAGAACCGCAAATTGCAAAACCAACTTTTACTCCCTCCATCAGCTATCCTCCTTCATAGTGTTTATTATGGTTTGGGCTATTATCTCTCCTGCGCTTTTAGGTGCAACTTTTCCGGGAAGTCCGGAAGCGAGAAGGGTCTTTACCCCTGCCCTTTTAGCATCTTCAAGATCGGCACCGTAGGGTGCAGACGCAGCTTCAGCGTAAAGACATCCCCTTAGCTGTTTCAGATGCTTTTCACTTATAATCCTTGCCGGGACGGTGTTGACTGTCATTTGAAGGTTTTCCGGCATATCAAAATCATCCGCTATGTTAAGTGTTTTAAAGCCTTCGGATTCTGCCTCATATAAAACTGCGCCTTTTCTTGCACCTATTATCACATCAGCTCTCATGGCTTTGAAAAGCTCTCCTATGGCTTTCCCCGTTCTTCCGAAACCTAAAACGAGAATTTTCGCTCCCTTTACTGTAACAGGAAGCTCACGAAGAGCTATTTCGGCAATTCCCTCTGCGGTAGGCACTGCGTTCAAAAGCTGAAAATCTTCACGGGAATAACAGTCGTAAATTTTATTTCCGGCGAAAAGCTTTGTAATATCACTTGACATTTTGCCGCCGAAAACACTCTTACCCGTTCCGAGAAATTCTGAAAGGGAGACTATGGCTATTTTATTCTGTGAAAAAGGAGCGTTTATATTTTCTCCGTCCCTTGTAAGGGGAAGGGGAAATATTACAGCGTCATAAAGATAAGCTTTTTCTATACTTTCTGCCTTATATGGCACAGCTCCATTATATTTTTCAAAGCCTGCCGCCGCTGTTTCATACCCCTCTTTTTTCAGCTTGTCTGCCGCATACAGCTGTCTTTCATCGCCCCCTGCAAAAAGAAACCTCCTGATTTTATTCATAAACCTATTCCTCCAAACCGTACCACAATACCTGTAATAAAAACAACTCCACCTTAAACAGGTCATTATCATAATATGGAAATCGTCGCTCAAAGTGCATGATTTTAATTTTATTGGTTCAATTCTCAAAAAGCTGTTTATTTATTTAGTGTTTTGCAATATAATGTATATATTAAGAAGAAGAGGTGACAGCTTTGTACGATATAGATAATTTACTTAAATCGGTAAAAAGAGTTCATTTTATTGGCATCGGCGGCTCCGGAATGTGTCCCCTTGCAGAGATACTTATTTCAGAGGGATATAAAATTTCCGGTTCCGACAACAACGAAAGCGACAACCTTGTAAAACTGCGTTCGCTGGGCGTTCCCATACACATGGGACAGAGAGCGGAAAACATAGAGGGGGCAGAAATGATAGTATATACTGCGGCCCTCCTCCCTGACAACCCAGAGCTTGTAGCAGCCAAAGAGAGCGGCATACCCACCTTTGAGCGTTCAAAGCTTTTTGGAGCCATAAGCCGCCTTTATCCCGACTGCATAGGAGTCTGCGGCACCCACGGAAAAACCACAGTTACTTCAATGCTTACTCAGATTTACATTACCTGCGGAAAGGACCCGTCGGCAGTTATAGGCGGCACTCTTCCCCTTATTGGCAGCCACGGCAGAGTTGGTAAGAGCGATACCCTTATATGCGAAGCCTGCGAGTTTGTGGATACATTCCTTGACCTTTCCCCCGACACTGCGGTTATACTGAACATCGACGAGGATCACCTTGATTACTTTAAGACACTCGACAATCTTATTCATTCTTTCCACAAATTTGCCTCAATGGCGACGAAAGCGGTTATATATAACGGCGACGACGCAAACACCCTTAAAGCCGTTAAGGACTGCGGAAAAAAGGATAAAATCACCTTTGGTTTTGAAAAGACCAACGATTTTTACCCTGAAAACATCACAATGACAAGGGGTGCCTTCCCGAAATTCACCGCAATGCATAAAGGCAAAGCTTTAGGGGAGGTTCAGCTTGCAGTTCCCGGCACACACAACGTTTTAAACGCCCTTGCAGCAATTGCCGTTTCTCTTTACGGCGGAATTGAGGCAAAGGACGCCATAAAGGCAATTGAAGCATTCAGAGGAGCCGGAAGAAGATTCGAGTTCCTTGCAGAGAGAAAGGGCATCACCATTGCCGACGACTACGCCCATCATCCCGCAGAACTTAAAGTTACTCTCGAAGCAGCCATGGCAATGGATTTTAACGAGGTTTGGGCAGTATTCCAGCCCTTCACCTATTCGAGAACCTATACTTTAATGGACGACTTTGCCGAGGTTCTTAAAATTCCACAGCACACGGTTATGACGGAAATAATGGGTTCCCGTGAAAGGAACACATACAACGTATACACTTCTCAGCTTGCAGAAAAAATTCCCGGCAGCGTATGGTTCAACACTTTTGAAGAAGTTGCCGATTATGTTGTAAGCCATGCAAAGCCCGGAGACCTTGTAATCACTTTAGGCTGCGGCGATATTTACAAAGCGGCAAAGCTGATGATTAAAAAGCTTGAGGAAAACTAAAGAGAAAAAAATTAACGGGACAGTGAAAGCTGTCCCGTTTTGCTTATAAATTTTCTGTACCTATATATGATATTTCAGACTGTCCCCGCAGTTTCAGAATATCTTCTTTTTGAGCTACTACAAAAAATCCGTAAATATTAAGCCCGTCCTTTTCGACGCTTTCAATTATGCTGTCGAAATCAGTGTCGGAATTCTTCATGAGCTTTAAAATACCGTCGTTATCTCTGAGATATGATAGTTCCGAAATAAAATGCGCCTTCATAATCTCACAGTCACCTGTGTCTTTTAATGCACCGCTGTCAGCATCAAGAAGAGATAAATGTGGATATTTTTCCTTATCCCACCTGAAACAGTTTCCATTGGGAGTAACATTGAAACCCATGTTTTCGGAAATTATCATTCCGTTCTCATCGCAGGCTCCCACGGCGCACCATAAACTGATATCGGAAACATCAAGAGAAGTAAACCATTTATAGAAATCCTCATAGGCCATCAGCTTTTCAAGAGTTACAAACACTCGATAATACTGATTTTCGTTTAATTTGTCAATTTCATTATAAGCATCTTTTTTAGTACCGTTTATACCTATAAGAGCATTTGTTTCTCCGTCAAGATAAGCGTACTCCCACGTTTTACCTACTGGCAAAAAAGCGTTTCCCACCGGTTGCTTTAAAGCATTGGAATCATAAAAAACAAGATTATTCCTTTCTATAATACCGTTGACATTTTTAAAAATTCCGTCGACAGAAGATGTTTGAACAATTCTGATTCTGTACTTTCCGTATCCAAGATCTTCCGTAATTACCGAATCTCTGTAATACCCCGGCATAAACACATCGGAATAAACCGCCATATCAAGACTCATTTGATTGAGCATATACTCTTCGTCGATAATTTTAGCAGGCGAATAATAAAACAGCGACACAAAATCGGGCAGTACAAATATCACAAGCAAAACTATGGCAAGAACTACGGCTCCTGTAACAGTGCCCGCCTTTATAAAGGCTTTTCGTATGGATTTCTGCACATAGGATATGAATTTTTCGTCGGCCTCGGTTTCTGCTTTGGATTCAGTTGCGCCTAAATCGTCCAGCTCCGGAATTTTGGACTCCTCAAAAAGATATTCGCTTATGGCGTCCTGTTTTTCGATTTCTGCTTCTATTTCTCTTTTGCGATTCTCGTCCAATTTTCCGTCTTTGTATAATTCAAGCAGTTCACGGTATGTCATAATTTTCCGCCTCCAAATAAGATTTAAGTTCCCTCCGTGCCCTGTAAGCAAGTACCCGCACGTTTTCTGGAGTAATATGCAGAATTGCCGCAATTTCCTTTTGGGATAAATTTCCGAAATACTGCATCTGAATCACCTCTCGCTTTCTCGGTTCCAGCTTTCTCATGGCATTATAGAGCATCTTCCGGTTTTCGTCACTTAGCAGCTGTTCCAAAATTCCACGGTCATTACTTTCCTGTGTTTCCGGCATTTGGTCAAGGGACATCTTTTTATTTTCTTTTTTTAAGGTGTTAAAATACAAATTTCTTGCCACAAGATAAAGCCATGCACGGACATTTGTATGGCCGTCGGGAAGGGACAGCAGAGCTTTGAGGAATGTTTCCTGAAGCAAATCTTCGGAAAGGGCGCTGTCTCCGCTCAGGGAGTAAAGATAAAGATAAATTTCCCTGCTGTATCTCCCATAAAAAATATTCAGCAGCTCTTTATCCACATCCGGTTCCCTCCCCGCTTTATAAAATTCTCACTGTTCAATTCTTCACCATTATAACAACCGTAACGGCAAAATGTTACACTGTTCAGATAAAATAGATAAAAACGCAGAACAATCTGTTTTATACAGATATTCTGCGTTTTGTTTTTCAATATTCTGTTTGGCTTATGCCTTTGCTTTTCGACATTAGTGCTAATTTATTCAGCCGCTTCTGTTGCCGCTGTGGATGCCGCCGTAGAAGCTGCTTCAGTTGGCTCTACGAATGGCTCAGTGTAAATCTCAGTAGGCTCCGCCTCATCGGTAGTATCGGGGGCCGGTGTAGTTGAAGGGGGTGTGGATTCAGTCTCCGGCGCATTTGTGGATCTTATTGCGCTTACATAGTATCCGTCAGAGCTTTCACGAAGGACTACCGTAACATATTTATCAGGCTCCGGCTCTACCATATCGCCGTTTTCGGCCTGTGCCCACTGGCTGCTGCCAAGGTATCCCACAAGAAGCTCAACAGTGTTTCCCTTTTTGGAGATCTCAAATACACGGGGAGTATAAATAGGCTCAACACCGGTAATAGGCACAATGTAAACCTGCTTTGCACTGTCATAGCTGAACTCGTAGCCGAGACCCGTTACGCTTGTATGCTCCGGCTTTGCCTCCGGTCCGAAAAGCTTAGAGAAATACTTTTCAACATCCTTCTGAGGTATAGAAAGGTTGCCGTCGTCAGTAGCGTAAACAGAGGTATCGAGGTCGCTTTTAAGCAGCGCCCAAATTGCAGCATTAATAAGCTGCTCCTGATTTCCCTTTGTAACGTCATCGAAGGGATCAGGGTCAAACATGACAACGGGAGTTATAAACGCCTCGTACTCAGACTTTTTAGCCGACTGATCCGTCAGCTTGCCGACACCGAAAATTATACCGGCTATAACGGCCGCAAGACCTATAACCGCAAACACTATAACGGTAATTCCAACAGGCATTGCCGCTTTATTTCGCCTATGTTTTTTTGCTGAAACAGTTTTCTTTGCTTTTTCCATAAGTCGCTCCTGTTCTGCCTTAAAGGCTGTCAGCGAATTTGTCCGCTGCCGCTGATTATATATTTTTGGCTTGTAAGCTCGCTTAAACCGAGAGGTCCTCTGGCGTGAAGCTTCTGGGTGGAAATTCCTATCTCCGCACCGAAACCGAACTCTCCGCCGTCGGTAAACCTTGTTGAAGCGTTTACATATACTGCCGCAGAATCAACCTGCTGCTGGAACTTCATAGCCGAAGCAAAGTCGCAGGTTATTATACTTTCACTGTGACCGGTGGAATAGCGGTTAATGTGCTCAATGGCCTCTTCCACGCTGTCAACGGTTTTAACTGAGATTATGTAGTCAAGGTATTCCTTGCCCCAATCCTCTTCGGTGGCCGGAACAATTCCCTCCACTGTATTTGCCGCTCTTTCGTCGCCTCTGATTTCAACATTCTTTGTTTTGAGCTTTTCGCAAACTAAGGGAAGCACACGCTCGAGACATCCCGAATGTATAACAAGACTCTCGCAGGCGTTGCATACAGAGGGACGTGAGGTCTTTGCGTTAAAGACTATATCCGCCGCCATTTGAGCATCGGCCGTTTCGTCAATATAGATGTGGCAGTTGCCGGCTCCCGTTTCAATTACAGGCACGCTTGAGTTTTCCACAACACTTCTAATAAGTCCGGCTCCTCCTCTGGGGATAAGTACGTCTATATATCCGTTAAGCCTCATAAGCTCTTTTGCGCTGTCTCTTGAGGTATCCTCTACAAAGCAGATTACATCTTCGGGAAGACCCGCTTTTTTAACTGCCTCACGCATTACTCCCGCAATGGCAAGGTTTGAATTTATGGCCTCTTTTCCGCCTCTTAGAATAACGGCATTTCCGCTTTTTACACATAAAGCTGCGGCATCCGCCGTAACGTTGGGTCTTGCCTCATAAATAACTCCTATAACTCCCAGGGGAACGCTTACCTTTTCAATTCTAAGTCCGTTAGGTCTTGTGGTTCCGCCTATGACTTTTCCTATAGGATCGGCAAGGGCGATTATATCTTCCGCTCCCTTTGCCATTGACTCAATTCTGCCACTATCGAGGCTGAGCCTATCTATAAGGGAAGGAGTAAGTCCGTTTTCCTTTCCCTTTTCAACGTCAATACGGTTTGCCTCTATTATTTTTTCGGCATTTTCTCTCAACGCTTTGGCAATTTCATAAAGGGCTTTGTTTCTCGTCTCTCCTGAAGAGCTTGCCAGTACGCTTTTAGCTTTCTTTGCCCTTTCGCCAAGTGCGGAAATATATGACATTTTATTTCCTCCCTTTAAATATTGTTCCGGTCTGACGGCCTTCGATGAGCTTATATATATCCTGAGGATGTGAGCCGTTCATGACCACAGTATCTATGGAGTGCTCCGCAGCTATCTGAGCCGCTTTCAGCTTTGTAACCATTCCTCCGGTTCCACGCTTACTTCCCGCTCCCCCTGCAAGAGCTATTATTCTTTCGTCAATCTCGTCAACAACGGGTATAAGTCTTGCATCAGGATCGGTATGGGGGTCGCTGCTGAAAAGTCCGTCAATATCGCTTAAAATTATCAGCGCATCGGCCTCAACAAGAGTCGCAACCGTTGCCGAAAGACTGTCGTTGTCTCCGTAAACAATCTCTTCTACGGCGACGCTGTCGTTTTCGTTTACAATAGGCACAGCACCGGAATAAAAAAGATGCTTTAAAGTATTTGTAAGATTGTATATTGTCTCGTTATACACAAAGTGGCGTGGTGTTTCAAAAATCAGGGCTATTGTGTGACCGTATTCACTGAAAAACTTATCGTACATAAACATCAGCTCGCACTGTCCCACCGCTGCGGCAGCCTGTCTGCCGGGAGTGTCATGAGGCCGCTCCTTAAGCCCCAGCTTACCAACGCCTACGCCGATAGCTCCTGAGGTTACAAGGACAACCTCTATTCCGGAATTTACAAGGTCGGAAAGAACACTTGCAAGCTTTGCCATTCTTCTTATATTGGTTTTACCTGTTTCATATGTAAGGGTGGAAGTTCCAACCTTTACTACAATTCGTTTTAAGTTCTTTAATACAGCCATACTCTTCCTCAATATCCGGCGGAGAGCTCTCCGCCTGATTTACCTTAAAATTATACCACAAAACGATCCCTATTGTATAGCGGAAAAATAAATTTAAATAAAAGAATACAGCCCGCTGCAAGTAAAAACAGCGGGCATTATTCTTAAAAGTATTCTGTTTAAAATAAATTACTCAGCAAAGCCGGATTCAACAAGCTTTACAAGAGCATCAACAGCCTCTTCCTCATCGGAACCGCCTGCGATAATGCGGATCTGTGTGCCGCCCATAATTCCAAGTGAAAGCACACCGAGAAGACTCTTTGCGTTTACACGGCGCTCTTCTTTCTCAACCCAAATTGAAGACTTGAACTCATTTGCCTTCTGTATAAAAAAGGTAGCAGGACGAGCATGTAAACCAACCTTATTCTGAACAGTTACATCTTTTACGTACATAGTCACATTACTCCTACAAAATAAATTTACTTTTTATTTTTTTCGCTGTTACATATTATAGCACAAAACTTTATCTCGTCAATCAAAATCCGCCGACTTATTCCCGTTTTTTCAATAATTCGGCCTGTCTGCTAAACAAAACTCATTTAAAAACGTTTGGTTTGTACATTTTGTCCATGATTTTTTGTACACTTTGTTTATATAAATTTGCGAAATTAGATGTATATTGACGATTGGCACTGTTTAATTGGCTATTTTGTGATGAACAGGAGTAACCTTTTCGGTTAAAACACCGAAGGAGTAACCTTTTGACTTAAAATACTCAATAATCTGCGGGAGAGCCTGAGGAGTTGTGGATTTGTTTCCGGCATCATGCATAAGCACAATTACTCTGCTGCTTCCGGGATTGCTTATCTTTATGTTCTCCACAAGCTTCGATACCGGCACATTGTTTCCCGCCGCATCTCCGCTGTCGCAGTTCCAGTCAAAATACTCATATCCCATATTATGCACTCTTTGAGCGGATTTACTTATTATTCCTCTGCAATATTTTTTACTTACCGTATTGCTGCTGCCTCCAGGGAAGCGGACTATCCTGCTGTCAACGCCTGTTTCGTCTTTCACGATTTTGGCAATATTTGAAAGATCCTTTAAATATGCGTCCAATGAAGAATATATTTTTTTATAGTCGTGGGTTTCGGAATGAAGTCCTATTGCATGGCCTTCGTTTACAATATCCTTCATGTATTTGTTGTAGCCTTTTCCGTCAATTACAAAAAAGGTTGCCTTTACCCCATAATTCCTGAGAACCTCCAAAACCTTAGGAGTATTTTTCGACGGACCGTCATCAAAGGTAAGATATACTGTCTTGCCTGAGGAGTTATTGCTTCTCGGTACATTGGGCTGAGGACTTACGGAAGGCTTTTGGAACTCGGTTTTATTGCCGTTTTCTTCGTTCTTTTCCGAAGAGCTTTGGCTCTCCTCTTTTTCTTTCTTCATTTCTTTAAGCTTTTCGTTTTCACTTTCAAGTTCTTTAAGCTTCTGCTTGTCCTCACTGTTCTCCTTTTCAAGCTCTGCAAGTTTGCTCTCCAGCTCTTCAATTTCTCTCTTAGACTTTGCTTTACCTCCGCTTGCCCTTTCTGCTAATTCTGAGGCAGAACTATTTGTTTTGGACAGTTCTTCCGAAAGTCTCGATTTATCTATGTAAAGCTTTATTCCCACTGCTGAAAGAACAAGTATTATAGCAATGCTCACAGCTGTTATTCTGCGTAATTTTCTGGCGTAAATGGATTTCATATTGCTTACCTCCTGAAGGATTTTTGTCTTGCAATATTCTACCATTTTCGACAGTGAAATCCAATTACAATACTAATACAATTAAGCTACAATTAGTTACAATATGTTACAAAAATTACAAATAGCGTAACGCTGCATACAACCCACAAACAAAAATAGAAATAAAAGCAAATAAAATCGCCTGCGATCAGGTTAATTCCTAAACGCAGGCGAAAATCTACAAATCATATTATTGTAAAATAAATCAAAGGCGGAAAGGTACGCCATAGGAATACATAAGTTTTATGTATTCCCTGTACCAAGCCCAAAGCTTACGGATAACGCTTGATTTACACGAAGCATATCTTCACTGTCAAGGTTTCCCATTTTTTCCTTAAGTCTTCTTTTATCGAGAGTGCGCACCTGCTCGAGAAGCACTATTG
>CAUDRD010000037.1 GCA_958451705.1 uncultured Oscillospiraceae bacterium | reverse complement strand
AGCCCCTTCTTTGTTGTAAGGTCTTTAATAAAGAGGGAATATTTATTGAGAAGATCCTTTGTAAGCTTCGTTGCCGTATATGGCTCTTTAAGCTCGCAGAGAAGATAATTTGCCTCCGAGGGGTAGACAATCAGGTTATCGAGCTTTTCCAGGTCGGCTACAAAATTCTTTCTTACCTCAATAAACTTTTTCATTGCGCTCTGATAATCCGATTTATATTTCTCAAAAATCTGAAGATAAAATTCACCGAAGGAATTTATGTTCCAAATGGAGACATCCCGCTGAATATTTTTAATAAGCTCTTTGTTTCCGCTTGCCATAATTCCAAGGCGAAGTCCGGGAACGCCGAAGGATTTGGAAATACTCTTTACAACGATCATTTCCGGATAACTTAGAATTGTATCAAGGTCAAGGAGCGTGCTCTCATCAGGAGTATCAGCAAAATCTACGAATGACTCGTCGATTATAAGAGTAATCTTTTTCTCCTGGCACCACTTTGCAAGCTTCAGAACATCCTCCCTGGGGATAAAGTTACCGGAGGGGTTATCGGGATTTATAACGGTGAGAATGGAAATATCCTTATCGCCGTAGAAATCCATAAGGTCCTGGGCGGTGTATCTGAGGTCCTTGCTCTTCGGATAGAATGGAAATACGATATCCTTTCCCGTACGGTTGGGATATTCTTCAAAGGTAGGAAGAACCATGCCCAGCTTTCCGTCAATAAAGCCCATAAGGGATTTTATAAGCTCAGCGGCGCCGTTTCCGACACATACCTGATTTTGACGCAAACCGTAATACTTAGCGGCAAGAAGGCTGTTTACATACATTCCGGAGGGGTACTCGCACAGAAGTGTTTCAAAATTAGCCTTTATTTCATTAATAAGCTTTTGACTGGGATAAAAGGGATTTACAAGGTAGCAGAAATCAACAAGATGGGGGTAACGCCAGTAACCGCCGTATCTCTTCTGCATTTTCGCAAGCTTCTCGTCCTCAGAGGCAAAGATGGATTCGGCAATATCAAGATCCTGTACGTCGTCGATCTCATACCAAAGCTCATCGTCAAGGCAAAGAGCCTTGATTTCCGGCTTTTCAAGATGTGTTATAACTTTAAGCACCTGCTCGTAATACTCGTTATGGCCTAATGCCTTGCAGTAAGCCTCCAAAAATGGAACATAGTGGGAACGTGAAAAGTTCTTGCTGAACTTATATATATTAACCGTCTTATAATAGGATTTAATATCTTCAAAAACAAATTCCTTTTTGCCAAGGAAACTCTTAATATTTCCCTCGTCGTCAAGGGTGACAACGGTGCCGTCCATCCAGCTTTCAAACTTTGCAACAAGGGCAAGGCTCGGATAGGGGTCGTTTACAATCTTATCGAGAACTGAATCTTCAAAAATAAGGTCTGACTCCAAAAGAAGAGTATCGTCTTCAAGAAGGGCCTGCCTTGCAAGATAAAGGGAATAGATATTATTTGTCTTGTAATAAATATCGTTTTCTATAAATTCCACGGGAGTTTTAATTGGGATAGTTCTTACATAGTCCTTAAGCTTCTCTCCCTCATAGCCTACTACCATGACGATTTTATTAAGACTAAGACGGTCAAGCTGATTAAGAGCTCTGCTTATCATTGTAACTCCGTTAACCTCGACCATGCATTTGGTAGCGTTGCTTGTTAGCTCTTTTAAACGCTTACCCATTCCCGCTGCAAGTATAACAGCCTGCATTAAATTTCAACTGCCTTTCACTTTCAAAAGTTAATTTCATCTGCTAATACTACAGATTTTAACATTACACAATGTTAATGTCAAGTTAACACATAGTTCACATTGGATTTACAGGATCTTTCAAGATATTCGGCCAAAGAGAAAAAATTCGCCGCAAAATAAAAGTGTTCTGCGGCGAATATGAAGGTGTATTTTTCTATAATATTTATTGATTATTTTAAATTTAAAAACTCAACAACGTTGCCGTAGGCAATGCCCTTAGCTATATCGTAGGCACAGTCAAGGCTGAGCTTTTCTTCAGAAACCAGCTCTCCCAGATAATCGGCAAGTATTCTTCTGTAAAAATCGAAGCGTACATAGCCCGCAAGGTTTCTCGAATCGGTGAGCATACCCAAATCGCAGCCCAGAGCGAAGTATTCGGATATATTTTCAAAATGTCCCCTTATTCCGCTGTAGCAATCGTTATGCCACCAGGGAGCGCCAACCTTTACGTTTCTGAAAGAACCGGCAACCTGGCAGAGCATACGCTCATCGTAGGGGTTGAGGGAATAGATAACCGTCTTGGGAAGGTTTCCGCTGTAATCGAGGAAGCTGAAAATATCGGTAAGGCAGTGGGGATAAAGCTCGCTTCCGGCAATATCGAAGCCGCTGTCAACGCCGATGGTTTCAAACATCTTTTTATTGATGTTTCTCTTAACGTTCAGGTGTACCTGCATTATAATGCCGTTTTTAGCGTAGATTTCGGCAAGTCTGCTGAAAACATAGCCCTTAAACTCTCGGCTCTCCTCTTCGGAAACTCCCTCGTTTCGCTTCTCAAAAATGCTCTGAGCTTTGTCGTAATCGGAGAGAATGGGAGTAACTGAAAAACACTGGTCGGAAATTCTGCATGAGTGAGAAATGAAGAACTCAAGTCTCTTTTCCAGAGCCTCTATAAGGGTGTTTACGTCCTTTATTTCAATCTGGCTGACCTCGGAAAGCTTGCTGTAATACTCATCATCAAGCTCAAAGGCTTTGTCGGGTCTGAAAGTAGGAGTAAAGAGAATTCCCTCATACTCCCCGTGATACTCGAGAGAGTCAACAGGATCATCGGTAGTAGCCACAAACTTAACGGGGAAACGCTTTATTATCTGTCTTGCGGTAAGCTCATCCTTATGCTCTTCGCACTGGTTCCAAATCTTTTCGGCGGTGTCCTTACTCATATGCTCAGTGATGCCGAAAAGCTTTTCAAGCTCAAGGTGACTCCAGTAATAAAGGGAATTGCCTGCAAGCTTCGGCATAATCTCAGCGTACTTCATGAACTTTTCCTTCCATGAAGAATCGCCGGTTATATACTTTTCGTCAACGCCGCAGATTCTCATGGCACGCCATTTATAGTGGTCATGGCTGAGCCAAAGCTCACCTATATTTTCATAGGCATAATCGTCTGCAATGTCTTTTGGATTTAAATGGCAGTGATAATCTATAATAGGCAGATCCTTAATCTCATCATAGATTTTCCGTGCTTCATGGGTTCTTAAAAATCTTTTATCCATATTGTTCGCCTTAGGATACTAAGCAGCACAAAAGAGTTGAAAGACTTGTTTTGTGCACGGTATCGTTACCTTTCCTGTTTATTTTACGCTGTTATTTCTTTGCGCTTTTTGTTACAGCTTCAACTATTCCGCCGATGTAGCAGGCTCCGAGAGCTCTGTCATAAAGGCCGTAGCCGGGCTTTCCGGTTTCGCCCCAAATCATTCTGCCGTGGTCGGGTCTGATATAGCCGTCAAAGCCGGTATCGTAAAGAGCCTTCACGATTTCATAAACGTCAAGGTCGCCGCACTTTGAAGGATGGGCAGTTTCGGTAAAGTCACACTCGCCGCTTCTCTTAACGTTTCTGATATGTACAAAAGGCATTCTGCCGCTGCACTCTTTAATAATATCAACAATATTGTTATTTCTCGAAGCGCCAAGAGAACCTGTGCAAAGGGTAAGGCCGTTACACTCGCTGGGAACGATGTCAAGCATACGTCTTACATTTTCCTTGCTGGTAATAATACGGGGCAGACCGAAAATTCCCCATGGCGGATCGTCAGGATGAATAGCCATTTTGATTCCGGCCTCCTCAGCGACTGGAATTATCTCTTTAAGGAATACGGAAAGGTTCTTCCATAAATCCTCCTGAGAAACGCTCTCATAGCGCTTGAGAAGATCCTGAAGCTCTGATTTTGTATAGCTCTCGTCCCAGCCGGGAAGAGATACGTCGTCGGTCATGGGATTGATGCCAACAACCTCACTGTGGCTGTATGAAAGGGAATTTGATCCGTCGGGGGCTACCTTCTTTAAATCGCTTCTTGTCCAGTCAAAAACGGGCATGAAGTTATAGCAGATAACCTCAACACCGCATTTGCCAAGGTTTCTGATATTCTGCTTATAAGCCTCAATATACTTTTCTGCGTCCTTACCGCCCAGCTTTATCTCTTCGTGAACGGGAACACTCTCTATAACCTTGCAGCTTAAACCGTTTTCCTCACTTTTGTTTACAAGACGCTGTATTGTTTCAACAGGCCAAACCTCTCCTACCTTAACGTCATAAACTGCGCTTACTACGCCCTCTACAACAGGTATCTGTCTTATTTTTTCAAGGGTAATGCTGTCGTTTTCTCCGTACCATCTGAAAACAATTTTCATTTTTTTACCTCCCTCAGTTTTTTTCTATTACATATTATAATTCTTGTATAACAAATGTCAACGAATAAGAAAAAAGAACGCAGATTTTTGCGTTCTTGTATACAAGAAAAAGGTTTATCGGTAAAATACTGGGGACATTTTTCAAGGAGAACTGGTATTCTTTCGAGTCCTATTGAAATATGGGACTGAACCAGCCCTTTTATATCACAGTCGGCAGTGTCGGAAATCATCTCGATTATCCTTTTATGATGGACAAAAAGCAAATCTACGTTGCGGTTTATCTGTAAATCGAATTTTCTAAAGCGCATATAGTGGGGCTCGTATCTTCTTATAACGTCCCACCAGAACTCTCTGCCGGCAAGCTCGAAAAGCATTTCATGAAAATCGTTATCCGACTGCCAGAAGCTTTCGAGGTTTCCCCTTTCAACAAGGTCCTGCTGTTTTTCTATATGCTCACGAAGTTTTTGAAGCTGTTCTTCGGTTATGTTTCTTCTCAGCTCGTCTATAACCTGATTTTCAAGGACTATCCTCATTTCGAGAATCTGCTTAACTGAGCTTATGCTTATAAGGGAAATACGATTGCCGTGGCGTGGCAGAACGTCTATGTACCCTTCTACCGCAAGTTTTTTTATAACTTCACGCATAGGTGTTCTTGAAACGTGAAAACGCTCGCTCAGTTCAACCTCTTTTACAAATTCGCCGGGCTTATATTTGAGATTAACTATATCGGCAAGCATTTCATTGTAAATACTGTCTTTTAAATCTATTTTATCCATCCAAAAATCCTGCACTTTTTAATTTTTTTTATTTAATCCGCCAACGGATATACTACTACCAAAAATTTTTTTCGTCAAGGCATAAAGTTTCGTTAATTTTTTAAACTTTGCGCTGTTGACTTTCAATGAATAAGTGATAAAATAAATTTACTATGAAAAATAACAATAATAAAGTCGTAGCCGTAACAGGTGCCGGCGGCGTATTATGCGGCACCATCGCAAGATCTCTTGCAGGGAAAGGCTTTAAAGTAGCCCTTCTCGACAAAAATGAAAGCGCAGTTAAGGCATTGAGCGAAGAGCTTAACGCTAAGGGCTGCACAACAGATTACTTTGCCTGTGATGTACTGGATAAGAACAGCTTGGAGGAGGCAAAAAAGCAGATTAATGCAAAGCTCGGTACAGTTAATATCCTTATTAACGGCGCCGGCGGAAACCATCCGAAATGTACAACAGCAGA
This sequence comes from uncultured Oscillospiraceae bacterium, assembly GCA_958451705.1. Classification (GTDB taxonomy): domain Bacteria; phylum Bacillota; class Clostridia; order Oscillospirales; family Acutalibacteraceae; genus UMGS263. The sequence continues at coordinate 4,887 of CAUDRD010000037.1, read as the reverse complement.
CGAGTTTTTCACAAAAGATTCCGAAAACGGTTTCTTCGACCTTGACAAGGACGGAATCAATTTCGTATTTAACCTTAACTTCCTTGGAACATTCCTTCCCAGTCAGGTATTCATGAAGGATATGATCGACAACGGCGGAAACGTTATTAATATTTCATCAATGAACGCATTCCGTCCCCTTACAAAAATCCCCGCATACAGCGGCGCTAAAGCTGCCGTTTCTAACTTTACCCAGTGGCTTGCAGTTCACTTTGCAGGCACAGGAATCAGAGTTAACGCAATTGCTCCCGGATTTTTCGTAACAGCTCAGAACCAGAAGCTTCTGTTTAATGACGACGGAACTCCCACTGCCCGTACAGGAAAAATCCTCAGCCAGACTCCTATGGGACGTTTCGGTAAGCCCGAAGAGCTTCTCGGAACAATCGACTGGCTTATAGACGATGACGCTTCATCATTTATAACTGGTATTGTTATCCCCATCGACGGTGGATTCTCCGCTTATTCCGGAGTTTAAAACATATTAACTCAATAAGTTATAAAGCTCTCTGCGGTAAAATATTCCGCAGAGGGTTTTTGTTTTTCTGCCTTTACATTAAAACAGAGAATAAATATAAAAAAATCGCTTAAACTAACCTTATCTTAAATAAGGGAGTGTTTAACATGATTGAACAGGATACAATAAAACTCCTTCGTGAATGCGACGCAGGAGTTAAAATGGGCGTCTCCTCCATTGACGAAGTTCTCAATAAGGTTTCAAGCAGCTCCTTAAAGAAATATCTTACAGAGTGCAAAAGCGAACATGAGGAGCTTAAAACGGAAATTAACGGTCTGCTTAACAAGTACCATGACGACGGAAAAGAGCCTAACTCCATTGCCAAGGGAATGTCTTGGATTAAGACAAACATGAAAATGGGTATGGACAGCTCCGATAAAACAATCGCCGACCTTATGACCGACGGGTGCAACATGGGAGTAAAATCCCTGAACCAGTACCTTAACCAATACAAGGCGGCAGACGAGGTTTCAAAGGATATTACAAAGAGGCTTATTAACCTTGAAGAAAGACTTGCCGTAGATATCCGCAGCTTCCTTTAAAATCAAAAGACGAAAGCACCGCTTTTACTGCTTAAAGGCAGCGGCGGTGCTTTTATTTTATCTTTTTAGTTTAAGAGATAAATCTGAAAATTAAGGTATCCGGCAAAGGCTACCCATAAAATATAGGGAACCATTAAATATCCCGCAGGCTTTGAAATACGGTAAAAGAGTACGGCTGTTGTAAAAATAAGCAGCCACAAAAGCACAAGCCAGATAAAAGAAAAAAGATATAGGGAAAAGTTAAAGAAGAAAATTGACCAGAAGAAATTAAAGATAAGCTGCACGCCGTAAACCGTAAGCGCTCTGTTAATCTCCTGCCGGGGCTTTCCCGAGGTCAGAACAAGATAGGAGGCAATGCCCATAAGGATAAACAGAACAGTCCAAACTACGGGGAAAAGCCAGCCCGGCGGAGATAATGGCGGTTTGTTGATAGTTTCAAAGGTATCCATGCCTGTGCGGGTTATAAGCGCCGATAATCCGCCTACTAAAAGAGGTACGGCAAGACAGATTAAAAACTGCTTTGTCTTTTTATTCATATAATCACCTTCACAAATTAATTGCCTTCACAATGATTTTATGAAGGTGATTAGGGTTTCATTCACGGATATAAAATTTTATATATAAGGCAAATTTTTTCAGACAAATTAAAGTTTTATCGGCTCGCAGATTTCGTCGGCTTTGAATCCCGCTCTTTTTACAATATCCACAATAAAAGATTTTTCCGGAAGTATATCACCGTAAATCGTAGCAGTTCCTGTTTTTAAATCAACATGAGCTTTATATTTTCCCTCCTGGCACAAAGCGCATTGCAGTTTCTCGGCACAGTTTTCGCATTTCATTCCCTTTACCTTTATTTTGCAGCAGTAGGCGCAGGAATCGGGCTTATCAGCTGAATCATTTAATGCCGCCGCAGCTTTGATTGTCTTGACTCCAAAAGTAAAGTAAAAAATGTGGAACAGCCATACACAGGCAAGGATTATTCTGCCTACAGGCACACGGCTCAGCATTATAAAGCCGATGCTCATAAGTAAAGTTACCATTATCATTATGCGGATTTTTGTCTTCCAGGTCATGCCCTGCCCTTTTACATAAGTTTCAAGATTGTTTTTGTAAAGCTTTGTGTTTATAAACCAATCGTTGAGCCGCTGAGAGCTTTTGGCAAAACACACTGCCGCAAGAAGCAGAAAGGGAAAAGCGGGTAACAGCGGCAATGCTGCTCCCAATGCGCCCAAACCGACGCCTATACATCCTAAAACAACATACAAAGCCTTTTTAATTTTCATTGTTACGCTCCAATCTTCTTTTTTCTTTTTTTGTTTCGATTACATGCTCTAACGCTGAAACGGGATGGTAAAAAATCATTCTCGGGCCTGAAAAGCGCATCACCTGACGTATTTTTTCGCGCATATCCGGTTTATAACAATGGACCTTACAGTTTGAACAGAAAGTTTTTGTCTCCATAAACGGACACTTATCGCTTCTCATTCGTGCATATTGGTTAAGCTCCGCACACTGCGGACAAAGCCCCTCTTTGCTGCCGTGGTTTTTGCGGCAGTAAAGGGCTATCATCAGGGAGACCATTTCCTTTTCCCTCTCACGTTTCGTGCTTATATCGGCCTTTTTCATCAGCTCATTCTCCCGTGTTCAACACTGTAAACTTTATCGGCAATTCGCATTGTAGACTCTCTATGGGATACAAGTATCACGGTTTTGCCTTCCCGCTCCTCCCCTAAAGCCTTTAAAATCGCAGCTTCGTTAAGGCTGTCAAGGTTGCTTGTAGGCTCGTCAAGGAGAATGAAAGGCGCATTATGTAAAAACGCTCTGGCAAGACCCAACCTTTGCTTCTCCCCTCCCGAGAGAGTGTCGCCCAGCTCTCCCACGGGAGTTTCGTAGCCTTTAGGCAGGCTCATTATAAAATCATGTACCGACGCTTTTTTACAGGCGGTTTCTATTTCCTCATCTGTGGCATCAAGCTTTGCAATTCGCAGATTGTTGGCGATACTGTCATGGAAAAGCTCTGTCTCCTGAGTGACAAAGCTCTCCATATCCCTTAAATTTTCCGTGTTTATCTCGGAAACATCGGTATCGGAAATTTTTACACTTCCCCTTTGTACGTCCCAAAAGCGCATTAAAAGCTTTAAAAGAGTGGACTTTCCGCTTCCGCTTTTTCCCACTATGCCCACTACCGAATGTTCCGGCACATCTGCCGAAACATCTTTTAGTATTGTTTCCTCCCCGTAGGAGAAAGTGACGTTTTCTGCCTTTGCGCCTTTAAACCCGATATTCTCTTTTCCCTCGATTTCCTTTGTAACGGGAATATCGTCGAGAATATCGAGGACTCTGTTTCCTGCGGCAAAGGTATGCTGAAGGGTGCTGCCCAAAGCGGCAAGGGCGATTACCGGACCGAAAGAACTCATAAGGGCTATTGTCGGAATCACCACCGCCTCAAAGCCGATAATACCTTTCAGGTATAAATAGGATGAAAGTGAGAGCATACCGAGATCAAAAAGCAAAATTACGGTATTTGTAAAGGCGGTATTTTTGCTTGCGGATGTTTTCATCCTTTTTTCGTCCGATGATAAATCATCGCTGCGCCTGTTCATTTCCTTGAGTCTCTTTTCTCCTCGGGAATACTGAATGGTTTCGGAAATTCCCCTCATGCTGTCGAGGACAAATGCGCTGAGCTCTCCCGATTTATTGCGGAAATCCATGCCTGTGTTTCCTCCAAGTTTTGAAGAGACAACGGGTATAACAATGCCCACCGTAATATAGGCAAGGGCGGAAAGAAGTCCCAAACTCCAGTGATAGCTCCCTATAAATCCGCACAGAATAAGGGAAAACAAAAGGGCGATTGCAGAAGGTGAAATAGTATGGGCATAGAAAACCTCAAGGAGCTCAATATCCGAGGTTATAAGGGAGATAAGGTCGCCTTTGTCCCTGGTTTCGAGCTTTGCGGGAGAAAGTTTTCTTAAAGCTCTGAAAACCTTATCACGGATAAGGGCAAGGAGCTTAAAGGCTATAAAATGGTTGCATGCCTGTTCCCCGTAACGCAGTACGCCCCTTATGAGGGCGAAAACACACACCGAAATAAAAGCCGCTGTTTTCGATACAGGAACCGAAAAGCCAAGCACATCGAGGACGGCAAAGCCGCCGAAAACAGTTATAAACGCCGCACACAGATGACCTATAAGACCCATTATAATTGCCGCAGACATATAGCCTGAAAGAGGTTTTACAAGGCCTGAAAGGCGCATCATTACAGAAAGATTACTGCGCTTTTTCATTTTGCATCCACTTCCTTTCCGTAGTTTTCGAGGCTTTGCTGAGCGTTCCACATTTTTTCGTATACGCCGTGGCTTTCTATCAATTCATCATGGCTGCCGCTCTCAGCAACTTCTCCGTCCCTTAAAACATAAATTCTGTCTGCCTTTACTGTATTTGCAAGACGGTGGGAAATTAAAATTACCGTCTTTTCCTCGGCAATGTTTTGTATCTGCTCCATTATGTCATTTTCGCTTTCAACGTCGATATTGGAAGTAGCTTCATCGAATATATAAACGGGGCTGTCGTGAAGCAGCGCCCTCGCAAGGGCAAGACGCTGACACTGTCCACCTGAGAAGTTTGAACCTTTTTCCGCAACGGCTGTTTCAAGTCCCCTTTCCCCTTTAAGAAATTCCGAAAGCTTCGCTTTTTCGAGAGCCGTCCACATCTCTTCCCGTGTTGCATCGGGTTTTCCCATAATGAGATTGTCATACACTGTGCCTTTAAAAAGATAGCTGTTATGGCTTACAT
>CAUDRD010000036.1 GCA_958451705.1 uncultured Oscillospiraceae bacterium | reverse complement strand
CCCAGCCATGAAAAAATATCCGAAAACTGTTATCGCCTGCAACGAGCACACTTATCTTGCCCATGAATCGGCAAGGGAAAGTATGGTGCTTCTGAAAAATGACGGAGTTCTGCCATTAAAAAAGAACGTAAAAGTAGCTGTTATAGGCAGATATGCAAATAAAAAGAATGTGGGCGACCATGGAAGCAGCAGCGTCGCAAGCCCCTATACGGTGACCCCTTATGAGGGATTAAAAAACGCCCTGGGAGAAGATAATGTTATTTGTCTCAGTGGCAAAAATATAGAAAAGCACAGAGCTGATATAGCAATGTGTGACGTAGCTGTTGTGTGCGTTGGCAGTGATTTTCGTCAGGAGGGAGAAAATCTCATTAATCTCTCTCATAAGGACAGTGCCGCAAAAATGATGTTCGGTGGAGATAGATATTCTTTGAGAATACCAGCTGATGAAGTTGCGCTGATACATAAAGTCTGTGGTATGAGCAAAAAGACTGTTGTCAATATAATCGGCGGCAGTGCATATATAATCGAAGAGTGGAAAGATGAGGCGAACGCCATACTTGAAAGCTTTTACAGTGGCATGGAGGGAGGAAATGCCCTTGCGGATATTCTTACAGGTAAGGTGAATCCCTCGGGACATCTTCCCTTTACCATGGCGAAAAGTGAAGAGGATTATCCGGAGTTTATATTTCCCGGCGACAGGCGTGACAATATTACTTACGGTTATTATCACGGTTATGCTCTTCTCGATAAGGAAAATAAAAAAGCAGCGTTTACCTTTGGATTCGGACTTTCATACACCACCTTCCAGTATTTTGATTTAAAACTCAAGCAAAACGAAAAATTTATCGACGTTACCGTTAAAGTAAAGAACAGCGGCAGTGTCGACGGAAAAACCGTTATGCAGGTTTATGCAGGAGCAAAAGAGGGAGATCATCCATTAAAGCAGCTTAAAGGCTTTAAAAAGGTGTTTTTACGCTCGGGGGAAACTGCCGATATAACTGTTCAGGTGGAAAAAGAAGATTTACGGTTTTACAGCGAAGAAAATAAGGATTGGTATTATGAAAAGGCCTATAATATTTTTGTAGGTGAGGATAGTGAAAAAGCAGAAAAGCTTACCTGCGGTATAGAAATATAGCTATTTAAAACGCCAATTAGAAATGTAAAAATCGACGGACTGCTGTAATTTTATTTAAATTAAAAGCAGTCCGCTTTTGTTTTTACATTATTATGATAAAATATAAATCGTTATTGAAAAATTTTATTAGAGGAAAAACAAAATGGATAACCTTAAAGCCGCAATAAAAAGCCTTGAAAAAGAGACTGGCAGAAAGAAACAGATAGAGCTTTTGCAGAATATTAATCATCTTTTGCTAAATAGGTACACAATTAAAGTCGGAAACTTTATAATAGAGCCGCTGCTTTTAGAGGCTTATTACTATTATCCGGGAAAGTTCCAGGATACCAATACCCACGGCTTTAAAAATGCAGTCAGCAGGGAAAAGCAGTCGGATAATTTCGGTAAACTCTATGTACATAAAATTGGCTACGGCGGAATAGATGTTTGCCTTTCCCTTAAAGATAAATACTGCCTTTCAGTGCTCATTAAAAATTCTCTTGTATCAAAAATCGGAGCAGAGGGGAAAAAAGAATTTTGTACTCAGGTTTCTCTTTTAAGATATTTAAAAGAAAATTTTGGTGAAGCTGATATTATTGAACAAAAGGGAGTTTTATTAGAAGGTAATGAAAAACAATCTCCCATTGTAAATACGGTCCGTAAGGGAGTAAAAGGCGTTTTTAAGGAGGAAAAGCTTGCCTCGCTGTTTCTTTACGGCTTGAAAAATTATCCGTTGACTTTGGAGAATGGATACGGAAAAGAAAAAATCGTAGAGGAATATCTTAAAGAAAATTACAACGATGCATCAAAAGAAAAGTGGGAAGAGATGTCCAAAGAAGTTCTCGGGTACCATTTAAAAAAGGTTACGGAAAAACGTTTCAGTAAGGAGAAATAAATTATTATTTATTGGAGCAAAATTAAGTGTTTAAAGAGGAAAAAAATGAAAAAGGAAACTAAGGAAATTCTAAAATTTGTCTTTTATAAAACAGTTCCCGTAATGACGGGATACCTGTTTTTAGGTGCAGCTTACGGAGTGCTTATGAGTGTATCCGGATTTTCCCCCTGGTGGGCAATCGCTATGAGTATATTTATCTATGCGGGAAGCCTCCAGTATGTGGGAGTAAATCTTTTAACTGCGGCAGCTTCGCCCTTTACCGCCTTTTTAATGGGGCTCATGGTTAACGCAAGGCATATTTTTTACGGAATTTCTATGCTGAATAAGTATGCCGACGCAGGCAAAGAAAAGCCCTATCTTATTGCTGGGCTTACCGACGAAACTTTTTCGGTGGTATGTTCCTTGGATATACCAAAAAATCAGAGTGCGTCACGAGTCTATTTTCTAATCACTTTGTCAAATCACTTATATTGGATTGCCGGAACCGCTGCCGGTGCATTTTTAGGTGAGTTTGTCCCCTTTGACACCACTGGAATAGATTTTGCACTTACAGCCCTTTTTACGGTTATTTTTGTTGACCAGTGGAGAAGCACAAAAGACCATACAGGAGCGGTTCTCGGAGTTTTAGCGACGGCGTTGTGCCTTTTAGTTTTCGGATCGGAGATTTTCATTCCCGTTTCCATGGGTGTAATTGTAGCCGTATGCGTTCTTTTGTACTTATTAAAGGTGAAAAGATAGACGGCAAAGGAGAAAAACTTCGATGAATAATAAGGAAATATTTTTTATATTGGCGGCTTTGGCAGCGGCAACTATTATAACAAGATTTCTGCCCTTTGTACTTTTTCCTAAGGGTAAAAAGGTTCCTGATTTTATAGTATATCTCGGAAAAATTTTGCCCTTCGCAGCCATGGGGCTTTTGGTTGTAAGCTGTTTTTCAGGCGTATCCTTTTTAAGTTATCCTTATGGACTTCCGGAAATTATCTGTGTGGTTTTGGCGGCTTTGCTTCATTGGAAAAAGAAAAATACTCTGCTTAGTATATCGGTTTCAACGGTTCTTTATATGTTTTTAATACGCTTTGTGTTTTAAAAAGAACCGAAAGCAAAAATGAAATTTTTAAGGCGGTGGCTCTTCAGCTGCCGCCTTTTTTTGCGCTTTTATACTTGTTTTGCAAAAATTTATTTTTCGACATGTTTTTGGCCAAATTAGTAGGGCTATAATTGTATAAGTTACATAAATTTTCAAAAAATGTAAATATTTGTCAAAAATACGTTGACAGTTTTTGTTTACAGGTATATCATAATGTCAAGATGATACAAAAAATCAATTAAATGTGAAATATTTTTATTATATATGTACATAAAATACTATGGTTAAATAAACGCTTCGGCGCTTTAATTAAAAAAATAAAAAAATGAAAGGAAGACACACAATGAAGAAAAAGACCTTTTTGGCAGCAGTTGCTATTGCACTTGTAGCAATTCTGTCCCTCGGCACATTAGCTTACTTTACAGATGTAACTGATGAAGCTGAGAACATGTTTGTAGTTAAGGGTACAGATCCTGGTGAAATCTTCAGTGCTACTCTTACTGAGCCCGCATGGGACGCATATCAGGACAAAGAAGATGGCAAAGCCATTATTAAACCCGGTGTAACTATCGACAAAGACCCGACAATTACTCTTACAGGCGATAGTTATAATTATGGCGCATGGGTTGCAATGAAGGTTGTTGTTTCAGGCGTTCCTTATGATCCATATGATATTTCAAGCGTTAAAGGACTCTTTAAGGATCTTACAGACAATGGTCTTAGTGTAACCATGATGGCAAGAACTGAGGAAGAAGTTGCTGCCGGTACACAATCATTCTTATTCACATGGCGTCCTACAGACAAGCTTGCTCTTAATGATACTGCAACAATTTTCACCGGAGTTGTTTTCCCGGAGAATATGACTGCGGCTGAACTTGCAGCATTCAAAGACTTTAAGATTACTGCAAAAGGTTATGCCGTTTCCGCTGAAGAACTTACTTATGATGAGTCGGCTACACCTCTTAATGAGCTTATTACAGCAAATCCCTGATTAATTACTTAATTTTTTCCCGCCTCGCTTTTATTAAAGCGGGGTGGGAGAATGTTTACAAAAGATCTTCTTAAGGGGGAGGAGAATATCAATGAAGAAAAAGACCTTGTTGGCAGCTGTTGCGGTAGCCCTCGTAGCAATTATTTCAATTGGTACATTGGCTTACTTTACCGATGTTACACAGCCGAAGACGAATACCTTTGTTGCAGCAGGCGATGAATACAAGGTTAATATAGACCTTACGGAAGATCAGTGGAATCCGGAAGAGCAGCACATTATCATTCCGGGTGTAGAATTTGCAAAGAATCCTACAATAACTATTAAAGAAGGAACAGCAGACGCATGGGTTAAGTTTGAAGCTACTATTACTAATGCAAAGGGCTTCGACAGTGTTGATGAACTTAAAGCAGCATTAGTTGGACTTCCTGCAGACGCAGAGGTTGAATTTAACCCAGAGGCAGGTACGGGAACAATAACATATATTGTTCCTACAAAACTTACTGCAGTGGCTCCTTCGGCAACACTGTTTACCGCTGTCAAATTCGACGGTGAGGCAATTAACAGTGATGATGTTGTAAACCTTGATGGATTTACAATTGAAATTACAGGTTATGCTATACAGGCCGATGCCTTTGCCTCAGCAGCAGATGCTTTTGCCGCCGTTACAGTGTTTGAACCGGTTGCTTAATCATCGATAATATTCACCCCTGCCCTTATTTATTATAAGGGCAGGGGCAGCCTGTTAAGTATTGCAGAAAATATAAAACGTATAAGTTGTACATACTGTAATATATATGCTTTATATTTTTTACAATCTGAATTTTCTAAGTCAAACGCAAAGGAGTGTAGTAAATGAAGAAAAAACTTTTGTTTTTTGCATCATTAGCTGTGATCTTAGCTATCGCCGTAGGTGGAACCTATGCATGGTTTAGCTATTCTGATACGGCAAATAACACGATGACCTTTGGAAGTGTTGAAATAAAGCTTGTTTCAGAGCTTAAGGCTCAGCCGTCTCAAAGCGGAGAATTTGTATCAAGAGTTGACGATATAATGCCAGGTGATACTTTCGCTGACAAGGTGACGGTTAAAAATGTAAGCGAAAATCAGGCTGTGTGGGTGCGTTTGCGTTTGCGTCCTCTTTGGCAGGATGTAAACCTTTCATATAACTCTGAGCCTTACGACAGCTTTGAAGATTTCAGAAAAGCAATTTATCCAGCAGAATACAATTTCAATGTCGGAACAGGTGATGAACAATGGTCATACAGTGACGGCTGGTGGTATTACAACTCTCCTGTTGCTGCAAACGCTGAGGCCGTACCGCTGTTTACCCAGGTATCCTTTGCTGAAACAGGTTTGGATTATCATTATAACGGCAGTAATTTCAGAATGAAATTACAAGCTCAGGCAGTGCAGTTTGTTAACAACGCTGACCGGCCCGGCGAAACATGGCGGGATGCTGTTGGATGGCCTGAGTCTGATAATAATTAAAGGAGGGGAGCCTAAATGAATAATGCAAAACAGTTTATTGATAGTTTAAAGCACAATAAAGTTTTCAAGCGTGTTTTGTCGGTTGTCCTCTCTTTAACAATGTTCATAGGCATCGTGCAGATAATTGCCGCTGCTCTCCCCGAACCTAAGGCGGATTTGGATGTGAATTTTTATACGACTACATATACACAATCTATTTCTGTTCAATCTGGAGCTTACAAGTTTAGTGCCACTAAAAATTTTGGAAACGATTTGGGAAGCGTTCAAATTAATGATGACGGAAGCGCAACTGCCGTTTCAAAATCAGCGCCTCTTAAACCCGATAATGATTTTGATGGTGATGGTTGGGACGGAGGCTACACACCTAAATTCGTTTGCTGGACAAAAGATGATAATATTAACAACATTTATAGTTACAGCGAAACCATTAAACCTACAGAGTCAGGCGACTATTATGCATGGTTTGCCACTGAGGTTCACTATGTAGGTCAGACTTGGACCTCAGCCTTCAGTCTTTCTAGAGATTATGGAAGCAGCGAAAGTAGTGTTATTCAAGCATCGGGTCATTGCACAGGTACTCAAGGGGCTGAGATTACTGCTAAAAAATCAGGTGCTGCGATATTTGGCTGGCAAAATTTCTGGGGAAGGTCTCATTGGTACTCACTGGTTATTGTCCTTCCCGGTCCTACTCTTCTTGACAAAGCGCTCCAAGGCAGTCCTGATTACGAACTCGTAGAGTTCCCCGTAACTCTTTTTGACTATGATGCAGAAAAGTTTAATGCTGCCCATGTCAATCAGTCAGGAGCAAGTTCTGAAACGATAGGATTTTGGAATTCCGGTTCCGGTAACGGAGCTTATTCAAACTTTGGTAACAGTTATAATGGTGGACAGCAGGCTGCCGCTCAGGGAATCCTTGAGCCAGAGCTCGATGCAAAAACGGGGCTTCCACTTCCAAATACTGCCTTCGGAGGAGTGGATACAAATTTATTTGAGCCTGTAAATGATGTAGCAGGCGGTAAAACCGTTTACAGCGATGTAAGTTTTCAGTTTATTAAAAATAAGGATACCGGATGGTATGAATATAACAGCGCCATAAGTCACGCACAGTATGACGATGAATCAAAATCAGTAAAGCTTTATTATGAAAATCTTGCTGCTAGTGAATCAGATCCTGCCGGATTCTTCCCATTTGATGATATCAACAGCGCTGCCGTTAATGGGTCGGGCGATTTTGTTTATTCTCATAGGACATTTGCAGAATGGGAGAAAGCGTACAGTAATCATGTTTCAGGTTATACTGGTACTTATGTGAAAACCAATCCTAATTTCCATAACGGAATGGTAATGGACTTTGACTTCTACCTTCCTGAAAACGGTACAGTAGACGGTACCGCTGATGGTGAAGCAATTCAGTTTGAATTTAACGGCGACGACGATATGTGGGTATTTATCGACGGTAATCTAGTCCTTGATATCGGCGGTGGTCACGGAGCCATATTAGGAGACATCAATTTTAAAGACGGCACATATTCGGTAGCAAGTACAGTAACAAAGGATGATAAAACACCCGTTGAACGTGGCGGAAATATTAATTTGACTGAAGATACATATCACAATATAAAAATCTTTTATCTTGAAAGATTTGCCGGTCAGTCCAACTGCCGTATAAGCTTTAATCTTCCTGCTGTACCACAGAGATCCATTACGGTTGAAAAAGATATAACAGATCCCGATGGAAATTCAGTCACAACAAATGATACATTTATTTTCCAGCTAAAAACAGCTGCTGAGAGAGCAGGCGCTTATATTCCTGTTACGGAGAAGACATATGATGTTGTGGATGCTAAAAATCCCACTAATGTGATTTCGGCAGATGTACCTGTGGGAGAATATGGTACTTTTACTCTGAAAGTTGGTCAAAAAGCTATATTTGAAGGTTTTAATTCTACTGATTTTTATATGGTGACGGAAGTTATTCCACAGGAAATGCAAGGACGGTATAGTAAAGTAAAAATTGATATTGATAATCTTTTACAAAATCCCGACGGAAACTATACAAGCATTCCCCGTCAGGTTACCAATAAGGGAAGCAGTACAGTTTTCACCAATATTTTAACTGATCCTCTCGCCGGTGCAAATCTTATTAAGACTGCTGAGGATATTGGAAACGGTCAGTACAAAATTTCACTTTTAATTACCGGTGCAACTCCTAATTCCAATATAACCGTTACAGATAACGTATCGAAATATTTTGATATTGTATCCACTGTTCCTACGGTAACGCCTGTAGGTCAAGCTGTAACGTTTACCGGAACAACAGACTCAAACGGCTCATGGACAGGTGAAATTATTATTAAACCTAAAGCGGACTTTTGGGGCGGTAACGCTGTTCCAACAAATGATGGAGAGGCAATTGCTGATTCAGAGGCAAAAATTTCACATTCATTCGGTATTGATTCTCCTAAAGTGGATGTCCCTATAAATGCACCCGATTTGGAATCTGTAAATAAAACTATTTATCTTGGAGAAGCTGTTCCTACATTTAATGAGCTGTTCCCAAATAACAGTAAGTTTATCAGTATCCCTAAGGCAGGCGATGATGACTACTGGAAAGTTGAATTTGTCAATGTAAGTGATATTACTTATTCACCTGATGTAGTCAGCGAAAGTGAAAAAGGCACATATATCGCTTCTGTAACCGTAACGCCCAAAGAATCGGGAAATGTTTTAAGTAAAAATATAACCGCCGCTGCAACCGTCACTGTCAAGACATGTACTCTCACAATAACAAAGAGCGGCGGTGATGAAAACGGTAACTTTATCTTTAGGTTATCCGGTACAGGCAATGCTTTAGCTGAAGGAATTAACACAGTGGTTTCTGTCGGAAAGGACGGCTCAGTTACAATTAAAGGTCTTCCCATAGGCACTTACACCGTAACAGAAGACGGTAACTGGTCATGGCGTTACAGTGCAGAAAATGCAGCAGCAATCCTTTCCCCTGAGCAAGATACTGCTGCTGTCACTGTCACAAACAGTAAGACAAACAACAGGTGGCTCGATGCAGAAGATGCCGTACACAATGTTTTTGAATAATTGAGGAGGTAAATTAGAATGAGTAACAGTAAATTTACAGCCTCCAAAAAACGTATTATTTTAATAATTTCGGCAATTGTTGCCCTTATAGCTATTGTAGCAGGAGGAACCTTTGCTTGGTATACTGACAGGGCAGACGCCAAAATCAATACTTTTACTGCCGGTACGGTTTCCTGTGAAGTTTCGGAATCCTTTGACAGTGCGGTAAAGGAAAATGTATCCGTAAAAAATACAGGCGATGTTGACGCCTATGTCCGTGCAGCTCTTGTTATCAACTGGGTTGATGAGAAAGGCATTATTTACGCCGCTGCCCCGGTTGCAGGTGAAGATTATACACTTGACGTTGACACAACAAACTGGTTCAAAGCCGACGATGGCTACTATTACTGCAAAGATAAAGTTGCTCCAGAAAATTATTCGGCAATACTTGTAAATAGCTGTCAGCAAATTGAGAGCTCCGCAGCTCCTGAAGGCTATCACCTTCAGGTAAATGTTATTGCCTCGGCAATTCAGGCGAATCCAGCCGATGCAGTTAATGAAGCTTGGACAAGTGTTACTGTGATAAGCGGGCAGCTTGCTGACAAAAACTCTGCCATGTAAAATCAATTGAAATCAGTCTGCGGCGGGTTAATCAGCCGCAGAAAACTAAAAATCTACCCCCGTGAAAGGAATTTAATATGTCTGATACCGTAAAAAAAGTTTGGAATGTAATCACTTCAATTTTAGTAATCCTTGTAGTTATAGTTGCTGTTCTGCTCGTTGGCGTGCGTGTTATAGGGCTTCAGCCTTATTCCGTTCTTACCGGAAGTATGGAGCCTGAATTGCAGGTAGGTTCTCTTGTTTATGTTAAAGCCTGTGAACCTGAGGACGTAAAGCCCGGTGATACAATCACCTTCGTATTAAACGAAGACCTTGATGTTGCCACACATAAGGTTGATTCTGTTGACACTGAAAGCAAAGTTTTTTACACCTACGGCATAGCCAATAAAGATGCAAATGGAAATTATATTATGGACGGCGGCACACATTTCAATAATTTGATAGGTAAGCCGGTATTTTCAATTCCTTATCTCGGTTATGTTTCGTCGTGGGTCATCACACCACCTGGAAGCTACATTGCAATAGGTGCGCTGATTCTGTTATTTATATTAGCTTTTATTCCGGATATTGTTTCAAAAACGTCCAAGAAAAATGAAAAAGAGAAATAGGAATAAATTGCTTTATCTGCGGATTTTTCCGTGTGTTCCCCTTAATGCATATTGAAGGAGGTAACAATATTGAAGAACTCAAAATTTAAAAAGGCTGCTGCGGTTTTGCTTTCCTGCCTTTTGGTTTTCGGTCTTTCTGTTCCGGCTTTCGCCGTTTCATCAGAGGTTTCTTTTGACGGAGAAAACTTTAATTTTTCCACCTCAGACAAAGATCTTTTTGTGAATTTTAAAGGTCTTATGCCCGGTGATAAAGTTGAACAGCAGATTAAGCTGGTAAATGACAGCGATGAAAAGACAACCTTCAGTATGCGTATGAAAGTTGCCAATCAGGATGAGCTTACTGCTGAAGAACTTGATTTAATTGAGGAATTGCTTTTTAATCCTGAACTGCTTAAAATTACTATTACTGCAGGAGGTAAAGAGATATATTCCGATGCTGCCGGTGGTTCCGAGAGAAAAAAGATCACCGATACAGGTGCTGAAACTTCAGCCCTTTTAGAGTTAGGCGCTCTTTCACCTAATGGGTACTCTACGGAGCTTAATGTTACTCTTGAGGTTTCTAAAGAGATAGATAATACCTATGCTGACGCAGCTGCCAATATAGACTGGGAATTTATTGCTCGTCCCTTTGATGGCGGCAGCGGAGAAGAACCCGAAACCGATGATGGAAGCGGAGATGACGAAGGAGATACTGTTCTTCCGGAAACTCC
>CAUDRD010000035.1 GCA_958451705.1 uncultured Oscillospiraceae bacterium | reverse complement strand
CATAAAGAGCCTCAAGCCCGAAGAGGCCGCTGCTATGATTAACGCTGCGGTTTATCAGCTGGGCTGGTTTTAAGGCAGTTTAATTCTGAAAACGGAGTGGTACAATGGCAAGCGATGCAAGATGGTTCGTTGTGCATACCTATTCCGGTTATGAGAATAAGGTTGCCACAAACATTGAAACGGTTGTAGAAAACCGCAAGATGTCAGATCAGATTCTTGAAGTTAAGGTTCCTACAGAAAAGGTAACCGAAATCAAGGATAATAAAACCAGAGAAGTTGAAAGAAAAATATTCCCCGGTTATGTTTTGGTAAAGCTTGCAGTATTTTACGACGAAGAGTCGGGCACATCTGAGATGAGCGACGATGCTTGGTATGTAATACGCAACACCAGAGGTGTTACAGGCTTTGTCGGCCCGGGAAGCAAGCCCGTTCCGCTCACAGAGGCAGAAGTTGCCGCTTTGGGCGTCGAAAAGCAGCAGGTTGAGGTAAACTATGGTGTTAACGACCTTGTTACCATAATCGGCGGTCCTTTCGACGGATTTTCGGGAACGGTTCAGGAAGTTGATACAGCTAAAAACTATGTTCGTGTCAACATTTCAATGTTCGGCCGTGAAACACCTGTTGAATTTGAGCTCAATCAGGTTGAAGCAGTCGAAGAATAATTTACGATAATTTGCGGTTTTCCGCTTATTATTCGCACGTTTTGTGCGAGGGACTCCGGTCCCTGTGGGAGGAGCAGAAAGTTTTAACTGCTCCGCCATCTACCACGTTACTATGGAGGTGCAAAAAATGGCTCAAAAGGTTGTAGGTTTAATTAAGCTTCAGATCCCCGCCGGAAAAGCAACGCCGGCACCCCCGGTTGGTCCTGCACTGGGTCAGCACGGTGTTAACATTATGGCGTTCACAAAGGAATTCAATGAGCGCACAAAGAACGATGTGGGTCTTATAATCCCCGTTGTTATCACTGTTTATGCAGACCGTTCCTTCACATTCGTTACAAAGACCCCTCCCGCTGCTGTTCTTATTAAGAAAGAGTGCGGAATTGAGAGCGGTTCAGGCGTTCCGAATAAGACGAAGGTAGCTACGATCACCGGTGAGCAGGTCAGAAAAATCGCCGAGTTGAAAATGCCCGACCTTAATGCAGCAAGCATTGAAGCCGCTATGAGTATGGTAGCCGGCACAGCTCGCAGCATGGGCGTTACCGTCGTCGATTAATGCTCCCGGGTGGGAGGAAAAATCCGATTTAACCACTCTATGGGGAGGTACACACAATGAAACATGGAAAAAAGTATGTCGAAAGCAGCAAGCTTATAGACAAAGCAAAGCTTTATGATCCCGAAGAAGCTCTTGACGTAGCAGTTAAGACAGCTTCCGCTAAATTTGACGAAACAGTTGAAGTTCATGTACGTCTCGGCGTTGACTCCCGTCACGCAGACCAGCAGGTTCGCGGTGCGGTAGTTCTTCCCAACGGAACAGGTAAAAATGTTCGTGTTGCAGTTTTTGCAAAGGGTGAAAACGCTAAGGCAGCTGAGGCAGCAGGTGCTGACGTTGTAGGTGCAGAAGAGCTTGCAGCTAAGATTCAGGGCGAAGGCTGGATGGAATTTGACGTTGCAATCGCAACTCCCGACATGATGGGTGTTGTTGGACGTCTCGGTAAGGTTCTCGGACCCCGTGGACTTATGCCCAGCCCCAAGGCAGGTACTGTTACAATGGACGTTGCTAAGGCTGTAACAGAGGCTAAGGCAGGTAAGATTGAGTACCGTCTTGATAAAACAAACATTATCCACTGCCCCATCGGCAAGGTTTCTTTCGGCAGCGATAAGCTTTCCGAAAACTTTAACACTCTTCTTGAGGCTATTGTTAAGGCAAAACCCGCCGCAACAAAGGGACAGTATATCCGCTCATGTGTTGTTGCATCAACAATGGGCCCCGGAGTTAGAATCAATCCCAGCAAGATTGGTGCTGCTCCTGCGGAAAACTAATTTTTCGCAATTTTTCTTGACACGGCGTTTGCTGTGTGGTATCATAAATAAGCTGTTTAACCGTAGACAGCGGGTGCTTTATGCATAATTCGGTTTTGCCGTTCCCGCCGAGGAGAAACTACAAGATTTTTTGTATAATTTCGCCTTTTCTGCGGTTGCGGAAAAGGCGTTTTTCTTTTCCAACAGGTTATGTATTTTTTGGAGGTGAATTAGTTTGCCAAGTGCAAAGGTTTTAGAGCAGAAGAAACAAATCGTTGCTGAACTTACCGAAAGACTCAAAGCTTCCTGCGCAGGTATCGTTGTTGATTACAAGGGAATCAATGTTGCTGATGATACAGCTCTTCGTAAGGAACTCAGAGAGGCTGGCGTTAAGTACGAGGTAGTCAAGAACACCCTTCTTCGTCTTGCTGTTAAAGATGCTGAGATTCAGGGTATTGACGAGTGCCTTACCGGAACAACTGCTATTGCAACAAGTGCTGATGACTATGTTGCTGCAGCTCGTATACTTTGCAAGTTCGCTGAGAAACACCCCGACTTTGAGGTTAAGAGCGGATACCTTGACGGTGCTGCAATCAGCAATGATATGATTGTAAGCCTTTCAAAGCTTCCCTCACGCGAAGTACTTCTTGCAACTGTTTGCAGTGCATTCAATGCACCTATCGCCGCTTTCGCAAGAGCTATTCAGGCTATTGTTGACAAGCAGGGCGCTCCTGCAGAGGAGGCTCCCGCAGAGGAAGCTCCTGCTGAGGCGTAATTAATTTAAATTAAAAACAAACTTTTTTGGAGGTAAATTAAAATGGCATCTGAGAAAATTGCTGCTCTTATTGAAACAATTAAAGAGCTTACAGTTCTTGAGCTCTCCGAGCTTGTAAAGGCTGTTGAGGACGAGTTCGGCGTATCCGCTGCTGCTGCTGTTGCAGTTGCTGCTCCTGCTGAGGCTGCTGCCGCTGTTGAGGAGAAGACAGAGTTTGACGTTATCCTTGCTGAGGTTGGCGCTGAGAAGATTAAGGTTATCAAGGCTGTTCGTGAGATCACAGGTCTTGGCCTTGCTGACGCTAAGGCACTTGTTGACGGTGCTCCCAAGGCTCTCAAGGAAGGCGTTTCTAAGGAAGACGCTGAGGCTGCTAAAGAGAAGCTTGAGGCTGTTGGCGCTAAGGTTGAGCTTAAATAAGTTTGCCCTTACGGGTCTTTCATACTTCCCCAAGAGGGGAAAACATATGAACAAAATTAGAGCTGTCGGTTTTCCGGCGGCTCTTTTTGTTGCTGTAATACTGCATAATATTTAAAATTTTATTTGCTTCATATAAAATGACAAAACCGCTTTGTATGTTTTTAAATACAAAGCGGTTTGCTTTTTTATTTTTTCTGATTTTCCAGTGGAAATGTTACTTCCCAGTTCCCTTCAAGAGCTTCGGGGGCGGTGAGGTATTCCACTTCGATTTTCCAGTTTTGAAGATCTGTTAAACCGGAAATATCAAAAAGGTCTTCGTAATAATGTCCTTTTCTTTCTTCATCCCAGAAAGTGAAACCTCCTGTGGATTCAAGTGTTTCACCGGTTACAATGTTTTTTAAGCGTATAGAGCCGCAGGTGTTTGTTGTGAGAACATCTGCATAGTGCATCTGTATGTGAAGCTTTCCGTCCATATATCCAAGCGCCGTGACGCTGACACCCTTATAGGGTGAAGCGATAATTCCTTGTGATTCCAGAGAATTATAGTAAAGTGACTTGTTCGGTTGTTCAATTGAGTGGGTGTATCCGACAACTTCTTTTTGAACTATTTTGGGATTTTTCTCCGCAAGGGTGAGATTAAGTCCGTCAAGATGTACTGTGCCTTTTTCTTTTTGGAATAAAATTTTGCTTACGGAAAAAGATACTTTCATACCCCGTATTTTCTGACCACCGTTGTTCTTTATGGTTACAAGAAAAGTTTTAGTTCTTGTCTTGGGGTCATAGCTCACATCTTCGCAGTATCCCTTTGAATCAAAAGGAGTGCGTATTTCATAGCTGTCAAAAAGGTCGGTAGTTTCATCTATTCGATTGCTGCCTGTGTCCTGTAAGGAGATGTAAATTTCCGCAGTATCGTCATGTATATATGCGGAAATCACTTCCATTTTTATGCCCTTATCTTCGTCACTTTTTTGTACAGGTTTGAAAAATTGTGCCGTTTCAGGTGATATATGATAAAGGGCATCGTTGAATGTGGTGCTTACAGCAGCGGCTGTGGGAAAAGCCAAAAGGGATAAAATCAAAATGGCTGCAACCAGAAGAATCCGTTTTCTGTGTATCAAAACAGGCTTTTTTCCGTGGAAGTCTTTTTCATCAATTGAATACTGTGCTTCATCTATAAACTGCGGGTCGATATCCGAAAAACTTTTCAAAAGATCTTTTCCGTTCATATATAAAACTCCTTTCTTTCTAAAAAATCACGCAGTTTTTTTCGTGTGCGGTGCAGAGATGTTTTTACTTTACTTTGGCTTAAATTATAATTATTTGCTATTTCCTTTATTGATTCCGAAAACCAGTATCGTCTCATAAAGATAATCCGATTTTCCTTTGAGAGCGTTTTTAAAAATTCATTTATGTACTCGGATATCTCGTTTTCGTTTAAAGCATTTTCCATACTGTGCAGATTGTCCGGAATACACATTTCCATCTCTTCACTCAGAGCCACTATTTCCGCATTTCTCTTCTGAGCGTGCTTTCTGTCGAGCTTGTCCAATGCGTTATTGCGGCAGAGCTTTGCTAAATAAGCGAACAGATATACCGGCTTTTGTGGTGGGATACTGTTCCATGCATTCAAATAGGTATCGCTGACTGTCTCTTCGGTGTCCTCTTGATTTCGAAGAATGTTATATGCAAGACAGGATAAATTTTTACCGTATTTTTGCTCTGTTTCCTGTAATGCTTTTTCATCCCTTGAAAAAAACATTTCAATAATTGTTTTGTCCTCCGTTTGATTCACCCCCCGTGATTTATGCTCTCAACCATATAGAAGATTTTTGAGAAAAAAGGTTACAATAATTTGATGTATTATATCATGATAAAGTTCAAAGATTATTCTAAATAGCGTTATTGCGATGAATTTGTTTTTTTGTAAAAATAACCGATAAATATATTTGATAAAATAATACAGCAAAAGGAATTTTATTAAGAAAAAGTGGAAAAATAAAGAAATTGCAGCATATCTCACAAATAATATAAAGAAAAAATGTTAGATATGCGAAGAAAAAAGAAGAACTGGCAAGAAAATTGTCTATTTTTTCTTCGCAAATTGCATATAAATATGCAATAAAAAACGTGTAAAATGTCGGTATTGACATAACGAGAAAGGCGTATTACAATGAATTCGTGATAAAACGTTTTAGCAAATTATGAAAAGAGTGACTAACTTGCTGCGGATAGAAGAAAACGGACTTAACGTTAAAATATATACTGAGCTTCGTGCCTATGCGGGAATGCAGCCCTATCCGCCTCAGGATGCGGAAATTGCCCTTAAAGGCACATTGTTTTCCGTTGTCATTTGGGACGACAGAGAACCGGTCGCCATTGCCCGTGTAGTTGGAGACGGAAGAGTAGTATTTTTCATTAAAGATGTTGTCGTTCATCCCCAATGGCGGGGAAGAGGAATTGGTCGTCTTGTTATGGAGCAGGTTATGTCATATGTGCAGCGTGCAGGAGCGCCAAATGCCTATGTTGGACTTATGTCAACGCCGGGTAAAGAAGGCTTTTACGAAAAGTTTGGTTTTCACGTTCGTCCGTGCGGATACGAGGGCAGCGGAATGACGTGCTATATAAATCAGGAAAAATAAAACCGTGGGAATGACATAAAATTTTTAAGAAATGAGGGACGTATATGGCGAAAAAAGTACTTACGTTCGGAAGCTTAAACATGGATCTGACTATAGAATGTGAGCGTCTGCCTCAGGGAGGCGAGACGGTACAGGGTTCGGATCTTTTGTGCAACGCAGGCGGAAAAGGCGGAAACCAAGCGGTTGCGGCTGCTAAATCCGGTGCCGAGACGGAGATGATCGCCTGTGTCGGACAGGACGCTTTTGGCATTCAAATGATCGAGGCACTGGAAAAATATGGCGTAGGATGCCAGGAAGTTCGCATAACCGACAAGGCACAGACCGGTATAGCCATGATTACAAGGTACGACGGCGATAACCGCATTATCCTCAGCGCCGGCGCAAATCATGTTATGACTCCGGAAGATGTGGGGCTGGTTCTCCACAAGATAGGAAATGCAGGGACATTTTTGTCACCCAGTTCGAATGCCGTAAAGATACAACCTTTGCTGCACTTTGCGAAGCTCACAATATGGGAATGTATACTATATTTAATCCCGCACCGGCCAAGGAGATACCTCCGGAGGTATTTAAATACATCGATCTGCTGGTTCTCAATCAGTCGGAATGTGAGTTTTTAACGGGAATATTCCCCGGTGATGAAGCGGCTCGCCGCAGAGCCCTTGATGCTATCCAGACTCTCGGAACAAAATCCGTGATTATCACTTTGGGAGCAGCCGGAAGCATTTGCCGCACAGAAACAAAAGAGGAGTTCCGTGAGTTGGCTCGTCCGGTAAACGTTGTGGATACAACTGCCGCAGGAGATACCTTTATCGGTGCGCTGGCAGCTGAACTTTGCAACGGAAAGAATTTAGAGGAATGTATTAAATATGCCACAAAGGCATCGTCTTTGACAATTATGAAGTATGGGGCGCAGCAGTCCATCCCATATAGAAATGAAATCGAGGAATTTTTCAAGGAGGAATAAATATGTTAAAAAAGAGACCAATTATTATTGACACTGACCCGGGTATTGATGATGCGCTTGCAATTGCTATTGCACTGTTTTCTGGCGAGCTTGATGTCCGTTTGATAACAACAGTGGCGGGAAATGTTTCAATCGAAAAGGTTACCCGCAATGCACTTCGTCTTTTGAGCTTTTTCGGCAAAGAAGTACCGGTTGCCATGGGTGCACGCAAACCTTTAATCGGACCGTTGGTAGACGCTTCCGACATTCACGGTGCAAGCGGCATGGAAGGTTTCGATTTTCCCGAGCCCCGTGAGGATTTACTTCTCCAGGAGAATGCTGTTAACGCAATGCGTCGTGTGATTATGGACAGCGATGAACCCATAACAATCGTTCCTATCGGACCACTTACAAATATTGCTTTGCTTCTCTCTATGTATCCCGAAGTCAAAGAACACATTCGTGAAATTGTCATGATGGGCGGTTCAGTCACAAGAGGTAATAAAGGCGTAATGTCCGAGTTTAATATTGCCACTGATCCTGAGGCAGCAAAGATTGTTTTTGATGCAGGTATTCCAATTGTAATGGCAACTTTGGATGTAGGACTTAAGGCTCTGGTTATGCCTGAGGATACTCAGAAGCTTCCCGAGCTTGGACAGGTCGGCCAGATGGCTCATTGCCTGTTCCGTAAGTACAGAGGCGGTTCCTTCAACACAGGACTTAAAATGTATGACAGCTGTGCAATCGCATATCTGCTTGCACCCACACTTTTTGAGACAGTTGATACCTTTGTCGATGTCGAACTTGCGGGAAGTCTTACAAAGGGATGCACCGTAGTTGACCTTAAGAATTATATGAAGCAGCCAGCTAACGCTAAGGTTTGCGTTGATATTGACGGCGATGCTTTCCGTCGCTGGTTCCTTGAATCTGTCGGAAAGTGCATTTAACTTAGGGCTTTACCCTGTAAAGGGTCGAGAATACAAGAAGAAAATTAAAAAGAAAGGAATGTGAAGTATGTCCCCAATCTTAATGTATGGTGCGGCTATATTGGAAGTTTGCGTGGTCGTGTTCATGCTCATTAAAAAAATGGACATCAAGATGACCTTGTTCCTTATAGGTATTGTTTTGATGTACATCGCAATGGCTTTCGGAAACGGAATCGCCATTAAAGACTTTGAGTCAAGCGGTATTGCTCTGCTTGATCCCCTGAAAGCGATTGTAGATCAGTTTAAGTCTACAATAACTTCGGCAGGTTTCATTATCCTTATCCTTGGCGGTTATTCATCTTACATGAGCCAGATTAAGGCTAATAACGTAACCGTCAGTGTTTTGACACGTCCCATTGCAAAAATCAAATCAGTTTATATCCTTGTTCCCCTTGTTTTCCTTCTCGGAAACGTGCTTTCACTTGTTATCCCCAGCGCATCAAACCTTGCAGTTATCTTACTTGCAACTCTCTATCCCATCATGGTGCGTTCAGGTATGAGTTCTCTTACAGCAGGTGCTATTATCGCTACCACTGCTACTGTTATGCCTACTCCCCTCGGCAGTGATAACGTTGCAATTGCTGCGGAGCTTGCCAATACCACACAGTTTGCAGGTTTAACAGCCAGTGACTATGTGTTCAAGTATCATGCAATTATTTCAATTCCCACCCTGCTCATTATGGCAGTAGTTCACTATTTCTGGCAGCGCTTCCAGGATAAGCGTGCAGTATCAAAGGGCGAAGTAGATGCAAAGCTTCCTGATGTTGAAGAGGTTCCAGGCGGTAAGCTCTTCCGTGCAGTTTATGCAGTTCTTCCCCTTCTTCCCATTATCCTTCTTATTGTAGTATTCATTTTACAGTCATGCGGTATCAAGATTGAACTTAGCGTTGAGGTTGCAATTCTCTTCTCGCTTGTTATTGCCGTTATCTGCGAGCTTATTCGTACCCGCAACGGACGTGAGACCCTTAAGTCCACTGAGGCTTTCTTTAAGGGCATGGGCGGTGCAGTTCCGATTGTTGCACTCCTTGTTGCAGGCACAACATTCGTAAACGGACTTAAGTCTATCGGACTTATCGATGCTCTCCAGAACGCTATGACAAGCGTACAGGGTAACAATTTGGGCTTTGTTCTTCCTCTTATTCTTGTTGCTCTTACTGCTCTTATCGTTATCCTTTCCGGCAGTGGTACAGCACTTTTCTTCGCAATGGTACCTCTTATGGTTCCCCTTGCAGCAGCGGCCGGAATCAGTGTTCTTGCAGTTTCCGTTCCCATGGGTCTTGCAGGCAACCTTCTCCGTGCGGTTTCACCGGTTTCGGCGGTTATCATGATTGTGGCCGGTACCATCAAGAAAGAACCTCTCGAGATCGTAAAGCGCACATCAATTCCGATGATTGCAGGTACAGTCTTCATGTTTGTACTTTCAATGATTGTCTTCCTATAATAATTTGATTTAATTGAAGCTCGATTTGCGTTAAGCATCTAAAGGGAGCTGTACCTGTAAAACTGCAAAAAGTTTTATCGGTGCAGCTCCTTATTCTTTTATTTGCGCAAAGAATATGTTATTATAAAAAAGTATTTTGCTCATAAGGAGGAATGAAAATGCCTGATAAACTTGGCGGTAAAAAAATCACCATAAAAGATATTGCAAAAGAGGCAGGAATTTCTCCCGGAGCCGTTTCTCAGATTCTCAACAATAAGCCGTGCCGTATTTCGGAGGAGAATAAACAGCGGGTAAAGGAAATCGCAGCGAAGCACCGTTATGTAGTAAACCAGACCGCAAGAGCTCTCGTTACACAGCGAAGCTATACTATAGGACTTATCCTACCCGATATACAAAACACTTTTTTTGCTCAATTAGCCCGTGTGCTGGAGAAAGTATGCCGTGAAAAGGGGTATTTTCTCATGTTTGCCAACAGCGACGATGTGTTTGAAAATGACTGCAAGCTTCTAAGAAGCTTTGAATCCAGGGGAGTTGACGGAATCTTTTTTATCCGCAGCAACGAATCCTATCAATATGAAGAAGAACTGAGCCGCCGCTTACAGAAAATGGCGGTGCCGTATGTGATAGTTGACAGACCTTTTTTCGGCTTTGCCTGCGACCATGTCTGCTTTGACAACCGTTTAGGCGGATATCAGGCAACTAAATATCTTCTCGATAAAGGTCACACAGACATAGCCTGTGTTTATCTTGATGACCGACGTGGCAACGGATCCAACCGTCTTGCGGGATATTTGGACGCTTTGCATGAACATGGAATAGAACCTCCCGCAGATCATCTTATACCCGGAGATAACCGAATACAAGGCGGTTATAATGCGGTGGAGAAGGTTTTAAACTGCGGTGCGACTGCCGTGCTTGTGTGTAACGATATGATGACTTTAGGCTTTTTACGTGGCCTGCATGAGAGAAAATATAAGATCCCGAAAGATATATCGTTAGTCAGCTATGATAATTCCCTTCGAGAGTTTTTGCTGGATATCTCTTTGACAACCGTTACCATGGATCTCGATCTATTGGCGCTTCGTGCGGCGGAGGTTATGATAGGCCGCATTGAAGGAAAGAGAATTCGTGCCCAGGAAATTTATCTTGAGCCTGTGCTTGTAGTTGGCAACAGCGTACGGAGAAAAAAAGATTAACAGCATTAACGGTTTTTGATTTAAGGTATAGACAGAATTTTATTTATCATAAAAGTGAATATTATCTTTTGCCGTCTTTTTCCAAAGTAAGAGAAAAGGCGGCATTTTTTCTTATAAAGTTACCCTAAACAACAGCGCATTGCGACATCCTTTTGTCTGCGGCGGTTTTATAATTGTAAATGACCCAAAAAATACGGGACAGGCTGTCAATTTACAATGAAGTGG
>CAUDRD010000034.1 GCA_958451705.1 uncultured Oscillospiraceae bacterium | reverse complement strand
GTAACACCCCTTCTTGAGAAAACAGCTGCCATTCAAGAGGGGATAACGTCCACTCGCAGCAGATCTAAGAGAAAGGCGGTGTCTGATGCTCAATAAAGTCAAACTCGCTCTCAGAATAAAAACAAGCGCATTCGATAAAGAAATACAGGACCTTATTGCCGCCGCTCTTGCTGACCTCGGCATAGCGGGAGTTATTACGGAACTTGGTGACGATCCTCTTATAACAAGAGCGGTCATTACCTACTGCAAAGCAAATTTCGGGTCATCGGATGAATATGACCGCCTGAAAGCTTCCTACGATGAGCAGAAAGCGCAGCTTCGCTCCGCCTCAGGCTATACAGATTGGGAGTGATGCTGTGGACAGATCAAGAGTACTTACTCTGATAGGGGTAACTTATACAGCTGACAGCATAGGGCAGCAAATTGCCGAAGAGACGCCGAGAGAAGTTTTCTGCGGCGTCTCTTCGGTCTCCGCTTCTGAATGGTTCGAGGCAGGCAGAGCGGGTCTTAAACCTGAATACCGTGTAACAATGTTTGCGCCTGATTATCAAGGCGAAGAGATTGCAGAGCTCGACGGCGTAAGGTATGGCATATACCGCACTTATCTCGGCAGGAATGAAACTATAGAATTATATCTCGAAAGAAAGGCGGGTGTGTGATGGCCAGAATCAATATAGACGAATTGGCGTTCGAAGTGCAAAAAGAGCTTAAAGCGTTCGGAAACATTACAGCCGAAACTGTAAAAAAAGCAGTAAACGAGACCGCAAAAGAAACAGTGCAAGAGCTTCACCGCATATCTCCTAAAGGACCGACCGGAGATTACGCCAGAAGCTGGTCATATGAAAGAGATCCGTCAAGTAAGCATCGGGATTACTCAATGGTTGTATATTCTAAAGATCCCGACTATAGGTTAACCCATCTTCTTGAGAACGGACACGCCATCGCTACAGGCGGCAGAGTGGAAGCCGTTCCGCACATCGGAAGAGCAGAACGTATTGCCATAAGTTTACTCGAAAACAAGTTGAGCAAAAACTTATAACACAGGAGCTGATTAAAGGATGACCCTTGAAGAGTTATATAACACTTTGGTTTCAACAGGAATCCCGACGGCTTATCATGCGTGGCCGGAAAAGAAAGCTCCTCCCATGCCTTACATCTGCAATCTTTCCCCATATAGCAATAACTTTTATGCTGACGGCAAGGTCTACTATAAAGTCAATCGTCTGCAAGTTGAGCTATATACCCAATATATAGACAGAGAAGCAGAATCAAAAGTTGAAAACGCACTTCAGAATCTAAGCTGGAAAAAGGAAGAAGAATATCTTTCAGATCAGAAGTGCTATAAAATTACATACGATATGGAGGTATAAAATTGGCAGGAACGTCCAACAAAGTAAAATTCAACGTCAAGAACGTACATTACGCAAAAAGGACAGCCGAAGGAACGTACGATACGCCTGTAGCCATTCCCGGAGCAGTTTCTCTCACTCTCGAACAGCAGGGAGAGATTACCGCATTTTGGGCGGATGGAGTTAAATATTACAATTCGGCATCTAACGGAGGTTATGAGGGTGATCTTGAGGTTGCCCTTATTCCCGACGAATTTCGCAAGGACATACTCGGAGAAGAGGCGGACACTAATAATGTATTGTTTGAAAATGCCGATACAGAGTCTCAGGAGTTTGCCTTGGGATTCCAGGTCGATGGCGACAAAGGACCAATTCTGTTTTGGTTCTATAATTGCACCGCAACACGTCCGAGTGTTTCTGCGTCAACTACGGAAGACACAAAAGAACCGTCCACAGATACAATGACAATTTCTGCGGCGGCAGCAGCAGACGGCACAGTTCGTGCAAAGACCACAGCAGAAACAGCCGAAGATATAATTTCGGGATGGTTTACAGAAGTCTACACCAAAGATAAGGCGGCGGCATAATGAATAAAACTATCGAGATAGACGGTAAATCTTGTGAGTTCAAAACCTCGGCGGCCATTCCGAGATTGTACCGCATTAAGTTCAACCGTGACATATTCTCTGACATGATCAAGATCAATAAGCAGGTTAAAATTCAGGAGCAGCTAAAAAAAGAAGCCAAAGAAGACTGCGAAAGAAGAGGAATTCCTTTTAACGAAGAAGAGTTTGAAAGCGACCTTCCCGTCGATGTCCTTGAGATATTCGAGAAGGTCGCTTTTCTCATGGCTCGTCATGCTGATCCATCTCAGCCCAGTGATATAGACGAATGGCTTGCACAGTTCGAGACTTTCTCTATTTACAAGGTGCTTCCTGAAATTGCAGCTTTGTGGGGCGACGGCAACAAACAGCTCTCAAAGCCAAAAAAAGAGAGCGGGAAATAGACAGAGAGGTTAATACCGCATTGTTCATGCTGAGGTGTGTGCAGTGCGGTATTGCTATTTCCGACCTTAGCCTCTTAACTGTCGGAATGGTTAACGATATGTTTATTGAGTCCAAAAACGACTACTATGACTACCCGGTAATGGCCACTCAGGAAGATATAGACAAGCTTTAAGGAGGTGGGCTTATAGCAAACAAAAGAATCAAGGGTATAACGATTCAAATCGGAGGAGATACCACCCAGCTGGAAAAATCCCTTAATAAACTGGATGGCAGCCTCAAAGATACTCAAGCTAAGCTCAATGACGTTAACCGACTGCTTAAGTTCGACCCTACCAATACCGAGTTACTTACTCAGAAGCATAAGCTTCTTAAAGACGCAATAGGAGAGACTCAGGAGAGACTCAAGCTCTTAAAAGAAGCTAACGAAAAGGCAGCTGCATCGGTTAAAAACTATGACGCCTGGAAAGCCGCCTATGATCCTATACAAAAAGAGATTGATGAGACGACAAAGAAGCTTAAAGAGCTGAAAAATCGCCAGGCAGACCTAAAAGAATCCGGTGAAATTGATACAGCCGAATATGACCGCTTGCAGAAAGAGATACAGCAAACAAGTAAAGATCTTCAAACCCTAAAGAAACAGGCAGGAGAAGTCAGTAAAGAATTTGGCAACCCAATAAGTACAGATCAGTACGACGCACTTCAAAGAGAAATAGCTGAAACAGAGAATAAGCTTAAATCTCTCAATAAAGAGTACAAGAACACCGGGGGATTAGGGCAGTTTAAAGCGAAGCTTGGGCAGGTAGGAGGTACTCTCCAATCTGTAGGCGGCGCAATTACACCTGTTTCCGCAGCCGCTGCGGGACTTATCGGGTCTATGGTTGCGGCGGTGCCTGCAACAGAAGAATTGCGTACTGACCTTTCAAAACTCGATAACAACGCAAGAGAGAGCGCCGCAGGAGTGGATGCAGCCCGTGAAGCGTTTGAGGCGTTCAATGTCGTATCAGACGAAACCGACTCCTCGGTAGAAGCAGTTTCTAACCTTCTTCAAGCAGGCTTCACCGAAAGCAATCTCCAAAAGGCCGTTGAAGGTCTTGCAGGAGCTTATCTTCGTTTTCCCGACACACTTAAAATTGAATCTCTTGCCGATTCGTTGCAGGAAACCCTTGCTACAGGAGCGGCGACCGGTCAGTTTGGTGAACTTCTTGACCGCCTCGGAATAGGTGCAGACACCTTTTCTGAAGGGCTCAGTAAATGTAAGACGGAGGCAGAAAAACAGGACTACGCCTTACAGACTTTAGCTGATAACGGCCTTATGAGCACTTATGAGGGCTGGAAAAACAACAATAAAGAGCTGGTTGATTACAAAGAATCTCAAAACGAGCTTCAAACCGAAATTGCAGAACTGGCAGAAGAAATCATGCCCATAATCTCAGATGTTGTCAGCGGAATCACCGATATTATCTCGTGGTTTAATAAGCTGTCACCCGCATCTAAAACAATAATAGCCGTAATACTCGGAATAGTAGCGGTTGCGGGGCCTCTGATCATGGCTATAGGTTCAATCGTCGGAGTGATAGGCGGGTTGAGTGCCGCCGCTCTGCCTGTAATTGGCATAATTGCCGGGGTTATTGCTGCGATTATCGCTGTTATTGCAATAATAGAAAACTGGGATGCAATAACGCAATGGTTCAAGGAAAGCTGGGAAAAAGCGAGTACGGCAATATCTGAGGCATGGGATAAAGCTGCGGCGCGAATTAAGGGCAGCTGGAACGAATTCAAAGAGTCGTTAGTTCAAGGCTGGGAAGACCTAAAAAAAGGCATCAGCGAAAAAATGGAATCGATTAAAACTTCAGTAACTCAAATTTGGCAGAAAATATTAGACAACCCTGTTGTCAAACTAATAGTCAGCACAGCATCTGCATTATTCGACAATCTCAAGCGCACAGTTACAGGCATTTGGAGCGGGATTAAGGAATACGCAGGCGGTATATGGGAAGCCATTAAAAACGCTGTGTTGGCGCCCATTCTTGCAATCTGCGATTTAGTTACCGGAGATTTTGATAAGCTCAAAAGCGATATGCTTAATATCTGGACAAACATAAAAGATGGTGTCTCAAGAGCTGTCAGCGGCATAAAAACAATTGCAATTTCCATTTTCTCAGGAATAAGAAATTACATAGAAATCGTTTGGGCATCTATACGGGACACCGTTTTATTAATATGGGAAACCATCAAAAATTCTTTCGTCAACCTCAAAGACAAAATTTCCGAAATACTCTCAAAAATAATCGACGGTTTCCGTTCGTTCAAAGACGGCGTAGTAAATACCGTGAAGTCAATACCCGAAGTTGTCAGCAGAACTATAGACACGATCAAAAAAAGGATAAAAGCATGGATTGATTCGGCCTTTGAATGGGGTTCAGATTTTATTGACGGACTCGTAGACGGAATAAAATCCGGAATCAAGAAAATTCAGAGTGCAGCTGAAGAAGTCGGAAACAAAATCAGAGAGTTTCTTCATTTCTCCCGCCCCGATGTTGGCCCGCTTCATGATTATGAGACGTGGATGCCCGATTTTATTGATGGCCTTGTGGCCGGAATAGACAAAAATTTGTACAAGGTTTCTGGCGCAATGCAACGTGTGGCCGGCGTGATGAGCGGAAACATGGACTTAGGGCAGATGAAGCAGCAGCTTGGAATCGGAAATATTAACCTGAACAACGCAGTCAATGTTCAAATAGGCAATAAGAACTTTGACGCTTATATTGTGAGCGTAGCTAAAAACGGTATCTCCAGTTCACAGACTATGGCAGCAAGAGCAAAGGGGCGTGCATAATGTATTCTATTCAGTTTAATGGAAGAAAGGAGCGGGACTATAACCTGCTTGTCAAGGGGCGTCCCGCTATTCCTGCCCCGGTCATTGACTCATCTGCATACACAGTTCCCGGCAGAGATGGTGAACTGTATGAATATCCCGGAACAGTAACAGATATTACTATCTCTGTTACTTTTGGTTATGTCTGTAAGCCCGAAGAATGGCAGGAAACCTTTCGCAATGCCCGGCGCTGGCTCCTCAGCCGCAGCGACATGAAGCTTTATTTTGATGACAGCAAAGGTTTTCATTACCGGGTTAAAAAAGTCAATCTCGGTGAATCAGCAAGAGAATATAAAGCCTTTGGAGAATTTACGGCAGAGTTTATCTGTGAGGGTTATCAGTATGATGACAGCGGCTTGCGTGCAGTATCCCCGGAAGAAGCCAAATATAATCCCTTTGACTTGTGTCATCCGGATTATATCATTACCGGCAATGGAGACTGTACTCTTACAGTCAACGGCAAAACCCTCAAAGCTGTGGTAACTGAAAACCTTACAATCAACACAGACTTGATGCTCTCTTACCGCATTGACGGAACCATACAGAATACAGCAATAACCGGGGATTATGAGGACTTATATCTTAATCCCGGAGAGAACACTATAAGCATTACCGACGGATTTACTCTTAAGGTAGTGCCTCATTGGAGGAGTTTATAATGATTCAGCTCTACAATCCCACCAACACCGACTACATCCGCAACGGCGATATGACTTTAATACCAACTTCCGCAGAAGTTCATGTAATCCTAAATGGAGCTTGGGAAGCATCCCTGGAACATCCCATTGATGCAGAAGGACGCTGGAAATATATCGCAGAGGATGCAGTCATAAAAATGCCGTCATTCAATGGAGAACAATTATTCAGAATAAAACAGACAGAGAAAAAGGACAGCGGTGTATCTGCTGTCCTTGAGCCTATATTCTATGATTCTATGGATGACTGCTTTTTGACGGACGTCAGACCTACCAACAAGAACGGACAGGAAGCCCTTGACCTCATGACGGCACCGAACTCTAAGTATTCGGGTAGCTCTAACATCAAGAAAGCTTCTACCGCTTACTACGAGTACAAAAACCTTATGGAAGCTATAAACGGTGACGACGATAATAGCTTCGTCAACCGCTGGGGCGGAGAAATTCTCTTTGATAACTTTAACGTCATTATCAATGACCGTGTAGGCGGTGATTACGGCGTTGAGCTGCGCTACGGCAAGAACATCCCACAGGACGGATTGACTGAGACAGTTGATACAAGAGAAATTGTCACAAGAATCTATCCCAAGGCATACAACGGTCACAAACTCTCAGGCAACGGATATGTTGACAGTGATCTAATAGGCAGCTATCCGACTATCAAGACGGCGACAATGACCTTTGAAGACGTAAAGCTTGCCGTGGATGCCTCTGAGGACGATGCGGAAAACGGTGTTATTATTTGCGCCGACCAAAAAGCACTTGATAAAGCCCTTACGGATAAATGCAAAGAGCAGTTTGAGCTGGGTCTTGATAAACCTAAAATCAGCATTTCCGCCGATATGGTGCTGCTGCAAAACACGGAAGCTTACAAAGATTATGAGGTGCTTGAAACTGTATCTCTCGGCGATACAGTCCACTGTCGTCACAACCGCTTAGGCATTGTCACCGATGCAAGAGTAATTGAGCTTACATATGACGCTTTATCAAAGAAAGTGACCGATGTAGTTCTCGGGGACTTCCAGCGAGATTATTTCAGCGATGTATCAAGCGCAGTCAACCGTATAGACGGTGCAATTCGCGCCGACGGTACGGTAAT
Organism: uncultured Oscillospiraceae bacterium; assembly: GCA_958451705.1. Taxonomy (GTDB): domain Bacteria; phylum Bacillota; class Clostridia; order Oscillospirales; family Acutalibacteraceae; genus UMGS263. The sequence continues at coordinate 3,718 of CAUDRD010000034.1, read as the reverse complement.
GGCCGATAAGATAGCAGGCTTTATCAACGGAGCTGTTACACGCTTAGGCGCTCAATACAATGCCGCTAAGAAGCAAGATGTGCTTGCCATTCTCTTTGAGAACCTGGACGAAACCAGCCCAATGTTCGGTGCCCTTGCCATAGGTACACAGGGCATACTTATCTCCCGCCGGCGAACTGCCGACAATAGAAGCTGGGAGTGGACTCTTGCAATTGATTACAACGGCATTATTGCCGACACCATAGTTGCGGGAGTTCTTAGCGATAGGCAGGGCAAGAATTACTGGGATCTTGACAAAGGTACGTTTAAAATTACGGACGGACAGCTCGACATAAGTGTAACAGACGATAAATTTAAAAATATTATACTCAAAAGTTTGCGCTCGCCTGCCGGAAACGAATATGTAACTTCTATCGGTCCCAGCGGTCTTAGAACCGAAGGAACCGGAATAGATCCATCTGACGGCAAACGATATTATTGCAGTGTCGGCAATTTCGATATCATACTTTCTGAGCTGAATAAAGCGGTATGGTTTTACGCCAATTCCTTGCGAAAAGAGCTTACAATTAACGGCAAAGTTATAGTTAACTCAGGGCAAATAAAAGACAGTAGCGCTTTTACTGGCTCATTTATAGCAGGTAACAACAGCGTGTATGTTGAAGGCGGAATTATAAGGAAAGTTGAATAGGAGGTGAACCATGACAATTACAAGAGAAAATTATGTAACCCGTAAAACTCTGCCCAATCCCATAGAATATGTGCAAGGGACCAACACACTCCCTCTCGTATTTACGTTTGCTGATTATACTATTCCGGAAGGAACAGCGGCCAAGGTATACGTAGAAAAACCTTCAGGGTATTGTCAGTATGACATAGCGGCCATAGCCGACGATACAGTTGTTGTAGATGTCAAAGACACTATGTTTGACGAGGTGGGCACATCTAACCTGCAAATCAAGCTCACCAAGGACGATAAAACCCTTATCACTTTTGATTATCCGGTTAGGGTAAGCAAAAACAGAGTGGCAGGGAATATTCCTCAGAGCGGTAACAACAGCGACCTTATAGATGAGCTGCTTCGTCGAGGCGTGCCTGCGGTGGAAGCCGCCGAAGCCGCCGCAGACAGAGCCAATGCCGCAGCTGACAGGGTTGAGGGAACGGATGTCGGAACGCTTACCCAGGAGCTTGACGCCCATACGGCGAGCCAAGCCAGCACAGCCACCGGAATACACGGAATAAGAATCTACGAAGGCAAGCTGCAATACAATACAGCTGAGGAAGGTCAGCCGGCCGAGTGGGAAGATGTGTTTGCTAAACCTCAGTTCCCGGTAGGTTATATAATTATGACCGTATCAAGCACAAACCCCGGAACATATCTTGGAGGAACATGGCAGCAGTGGGGTCAAGGCCGCACAATAGTTGGCGTAGATACTTCTGACACTGACTTTTCAACTGCTGAAAAGACAGGCGGAGAAAAAACACATAAGCTCACTCAGGATGAGATGCCGGTTCATAGCCACTTACTGACGGGAGCACCAAGTAATTCCGGTTCATCTTCAACTGTTAACCTTTCAGGCAACGGATACGGCAGCGCAGTGCAGCAGTTAACATACGGCGCAGCAGTATCTACCGGCGGAGATCAAGCTCACAACAATATGCCGCCGTATATCACTTGCTATATTTGGAAGCGGACAGCTTAATATTTTAATTAATAGGAGGAAAACAAATGGAAACCTTAATTCAGTACTTAATCAAACTCATTCTTGAGAAATACTTAATCCTCATTGCAGTGCTTCTTATTTTTGGCTACATAATGAAGAGAACCGCCAAAATCAAGGACACAAGCATTCCCTGGATGCTCTGCCTTATAGGTGTATTTCTTGCTTTGCTCATTACCGTGGCAAGGGCCGATTTTTCGAACTGGCAGGTCGCAGTTGGAGAAATCACTGACGGAGCCCTTCAGGGTGTTCTTGTAACCGGCGCCGCAGTTCTTGTAAGCCAGCTTATTATTCAGAAGCGTAAAGCCAATGAAGCGAAAGCAGCACTTTCCGAAAGCAAAGAGGAGGAGAATGTAAATGCTTAAAATCATGATAAACCCGGAACACGGAGGAAGCGACGGGGGAGCCTCTTACGGGGGACTTACTGAGAAAACCCTCAACCTTAAAGCGGCAAAATATTGCCAAGATTATCTCACGGACTATGAGTGTGAGCCCTTCCTTTCGAGAGAAGATGATAGGTATCTTCTCATTGCCGACCGAATTAATATCCTTAAACAGCAGGGAGCAAATGCAGTTGTGACAATTGCCCACAATGCCGGCGGCGGTGACGGCTGCGAGATATTCTACTGGCAGGGGGATTTAAAGTCAAAGGCGTTTGCCTCAGCTCTCGAAGCTCAGTATAAGGCAATCGGTCAGAACAGCCGAGGCGTTAAGCAGAGCAGCGAAAGCGCATACAATTTCGGTATGGTTCGTGAGCCTGCTAAACTTGGAATTCCCGCAATACTTTCGGAGTTTGCCTTTTTAGATAACGCCGCCGACCGCACTGCCGTTGACAGCGACGAGGACTTAAAGAGAGAGGGAGAAGCCATCGCAAAAGCTGTAATCGAGTATTTCGGCTTAAAGCAAAAGGGGAGCTCTCAGCCTCAGTCGCCTTCACAGCCTCAGACACCCGCAGAACCCACTGAACCCGAAAATAAAAACCTTTACCGTGTGGGGACAGGGTGGAATAATAACAAATGCCTGGGTCAGGAGGGCGCCTATGCGGTATTACAGGGAGCAATAACCCACTGCAAACAGCTGGGTGCAGGCTATAAAGTCTTTGACTGGAACGGAAAAGAGGTATATCCCGCAGATAACGCCTCTTCCAATTCAGATACCTCAGACACTCCCTCAGCGCCCTATGCAGGTATGGGGGTGAAACTCAGCAATGCAAAGCTCTACGGCTCCGCATCTGCTACCACACCGGCAAACACTGTGACAGGCACTTATTACCTTTATGACGGTGTGAACATCGGCGGAAGGTACAGAATCACCACCTCAAAGGATAGATGTGGAAAAGAGCCTGTGGGCGGGAATGTCACGGGCTATGTTGATGCTTCATTAGTCGGCGCAGGGGACAGCGGTTCAGGGGGAAGCTCATCCGTATCTCCCGCCCCATCAGCGCCCTATGCAGGTATGGGGGTGAAACTCAGCAATGCAAAGCTCTACGGCTCCGCATCTGCTACCACACCGGCAAACACTGTGACAGGCACTTATTACCTTTATGACGGTGTGAACATCGGCGGAAGGTACAGAATCACCACCTCAAAGGATAGATGTGGAAAAGAGCCTGTGGGCGGGAATGTCACGGGCTATGTTGATGCTTCATTAGTCGGCGCAGGGGTGAGGGGTACATGACCCAATGGGAAGTAGTGGGGGTTATAATCGCCCTCATAGGACTTATAAGCGCAATAGTAACCCCTGTGTTAAAGCTTAATTCTTCTGTCGTAAAGCTCGACACCACCATGAAGCTTCTGACAAATCAAATGGACAAATTCCGTGAGGATAACCGTGAAGCCCACCACGACATCTATTCCCGCCTTGACAGAAAGGGTAAGATATTAGAGCGACATGAGACCATGCTTGTGAGCCACGAAAGAAGAATAAGTGAACTTGAGAAAAGGGGATAAAATTTAAGCCGCTGCTATTTTCGCAGCGGCTTAGTTTTATAAATGCTTTGC